>NZ_NAAD01000006.1 GCF_002093115.1 Geothermobacter hydrogeniphilus
CCTGTCCCTGTCATTAACGACACAAAGCCCTTGCAAAAAGGGGGGAGACCATATACGGACTATCCATGAACTGGCTGCAAATCCGTGCGTTCGGCCCATATCCCAGCTCCATTTTGCCCCATAGCCACTGCTATGAGGCTGCAATTGAGCCGAAATCTGTGCTCAAACGCCCGAATTTTCGCTTCAGCCTGTATAGTCCGACAGTCTCCTAGCGCTGAATACCGAGTTTCTTCAGGTATCGATAGAGCGTTGCGCGATGAACACCGAGGCGCCGGGCCGCGGCGCTCAGATTGCCGCGATGATAGTCCAGGGCTTCGCGGATCATTTCACGGGTCAACCCGACCGGGCAGGTGGAATGGGAGTGCCGGTCGCGGCTGGAAAGCTCGGCCGGGGCTTCGAGCAGGCGTTCAGTCTGCGGCAGGGGATAAGGAGGGACAATCGGAGCGTCCGTCCGCGACTGGCCGCCGGACGCGAACGCCTGCCGCTCCCGCACCCATTCGGCAAAGGCGCGCGCTCCGATCACCTCGGCCCGGGTCTCGATAAAGACCCGCTCCAGGACGTTGCGCAGCTCGCGGATATTTCCCGGCCAGAGATAGGCCTGCAGCAGGGAAATGGCCTCGGGCGTCAGGCGTTCGATACGCCGCCGGTATTTTTTCGAGAAGGACCGCAGGAAATGGTCGACCAGCGGCGGAATATCCTCGACCCTTTCCCGCAACGGCGGCAGGTGGATACGCAGCACCGCCAACCGGTGGTAGAGGTCGGCACGGAAGCGCCCTTCTCCGACCGCCTGCTCCAGCGGCACGTTGGTGGCACAAACGACACGCACATCAACCCGCTGTTCCCGCTCGGCACCGACCCGCTCAATGCAGCCGGTCTCCAGTACCCGCAGCAACTTGGCCTGGATCTCGGCCGGCATGTCACCGACCTCATCGAGAAACAGAGTGCCGCCGTCGGCCCGTTCAAAGCGACCGCGATGGCTGCGGATCGCTCCGGTAAACGCACCCTTTTCATGTCCGAACAGTTCCGACTCAAGCAACTCGGAACTGATCGCCGCACAATTGACCGCCACCAGCGGGCCATCGCACCGCTCACTGGCCCGGTGCAGCGCCGCGGCCACCAGCTCCTTGCCGGTGCCGGTTTCGCCGGTCACCACCACCGCCGCCTCGGTCGGACCATAACGTTCAATCTTGCGAAGCACATCGCGCATCGCCGGGCTGCTTCCGATCAGGCCGAAGGTCTCCCCGGGGGGTTCGGACTCATGCTGTTGCAGGAACAGAGCGACCCGGTAACCGCTGTAATCATCACTCAATCCCAGCGGCTCCAACGCCAGGTTAACCGTCTCGCCGGAAGGAAGACGCAGGACAACCCCGGAGAGAAGCGCGTCCTTCTCCACCACTTCGCGCAACAATTCGACCAGTGACGGCTGGCTGCCGGCGAACAGGGTCGAAAGATCTCTCCCGCGCAGCGCCTCGGGATCACTCGCGAACCGGTCGGCCAGTCGCACCGAGCAGCGTTCAACCCGCCAGCGCGAACCGCCGCCGAGCGCCACCAGGTCGGGTCTGACCGCGGGGAGATGTTCGATGGTCAAAGGAGAGGTCGATTGCATGACACAGACAATGTAACCGCTCTGCGGCGCGGCTTCAAGGGTTTGCGTGGCGGGTGCGGCAGGAATTGGCTTGTGGTTTGCGGATGTTACGGGAACAAGTGGAGCCGGCCGCCCCCCAGCACCACCGTTCCGAGGCGGTCGAGATTCGTGCAGATGCAAGGCGCCCGAGGGCTGAAACCACAGGCGTAGCGACAGCTACGTCGAGGATTGAAGACCGAGGGCAACGCAGCAGATGTGCGGATATCGGCCGCCCTACCTCTCAAGCTGTGTTGTGGTGTCGGATGATCTTCCCTTCAACCATATACACCACATCCTCCGCCACGTTGGTGGTCAAATCGGCGATTCGCTCCAGGTAGCGGGAAATCGAGAGATACTGAATCAGGCCATCGAGTTGTTCGGGCTGCTGACGAATGCGGTCCTTGGTCCTGGCGAAGCTCTCGCGGTGCAGACTGTCAACCTCATCGTCAAGATCAAGGACATCCAGGGCGAGGGCCAGATCCATGTTGACCAGGGAATCGAGGGTCTTCTTGAGCATCTTCTCCACCACCTCACTCATCCGCTGCACGGCGAAGGGCGGCTCCAGCTCCGGATCATTCATCAGCTGCAGGGCGCGTTCGGCGAGATTGCCGGCTAGATCGTTGATCCGTTCGAAATCGTTGTTGATCTTCAGCACCGCGACGATATAGCGCAGATCGACGGCGACCGGCTGATGCAGGGCGAGGATTTTCAGGCACTCTTCCTCAAGGTCGACTTCCAGCTGGTTGACCTGGTCTCCCATTTCAATCACCTTGCGGGCCAGGTCGGCATCTCTTTTCAACAGAGCGAGAACCCCCTGCTGGACACTCTCTTCAACCAGCGCTGCCAGAGCGAGAATCATCTTTTTCAGCTTTTCCATTTCCCGCAGCATGTGCACAGTCATCTTGACCTCCTCAGCCGAACCGGCCGGTAATATAGTCCTCGGTCTGCTTGACCTTCGGCTTGGTGAACATGGTCTCGGTCTCACCGTATTCAACGATCGTCCCCTGGTAGAAAAAGGCGGTGTAGTCGGAAATTCGCGCCGCCTGCTGCATGTTGTGGGTGACGATGACGATCGTGTAGCGACCGCGCAGGGCGCCGATCAGATCCTCGATCTTGGCAGTGGCCACCGGATCGATGGCCGAGGTCGGCTCATCCATCAGCAACACCTCGGGCTGCACGGCGATCGCCCGGGCGATGCAGAGGCGCTGCTGCTGACCGCCGGAAAGGGCGGTGCCGGGTTTGTCGAGCTTGTCGTTGACCTCGTCCCAGAGCGCGGCAGCCTTGAGCGCCTCCTCCACCCGGTCCCGCATCTCGCTGCGGGGCAGAAGATAGTGCTGCTTCAAACCATAAGCGACATTGTCGAACACGCTCATCGGGAAGGGGGTCGGCTTCTGGAAAATCATGCCGATGCGGCGACGCAGCTCCAGAACGTCGATTTTCGAATCGAGAACATTCTCCCCGTCGAGCAACAGTTGCCCCGTAGCCCGCTGTCCCTTGTAAAGTTCGAAGATCCGGTTGTAGATACGCAGGTGGGTCGACTTGCCGCAACCGGACGGCCCGATAATGGCGGTCACTTTGCCGCTCAGAATGTCGAGATCATTGTTGATCAGCGCCTGCTGGTTGCCGTAGTAGAAATTCAATCCGCGCGCGGAAATTTTCACCTCCCCGCGGGGGCGGCTGATAACGTCGGAGTGTGTCCGGTCCATACTGTCGTCGTCCGGGCTGAGAGCCAGGCCGGTCTTGGGAACTGCGGTTGCGATATTCATCGTTTATTTTCTCCTCAACCAGAGGGTGGTTCGGGCCAGCAGGGTGGCACTGAGAACGCCGAGGGTAATCAGCAGCGAGGCGCCCCAGGCCTTGGCCTGCCAGTCGGCATAGGGACTCATCGCGTAGTTGAAGATGGTGACGGTCAGGTTGCCGATCGGCTCGTTGAGGGTCTCGAACCAGAACGGACTGTTCAGCGAGGTAAACAGCAGCGGCGCGGTTTCACCGCTGACCCGGGCCACGGCCAGCAGAATGCCGGTCACCAGACCGCTGCCGGCGGCCCGAAAAAGGATCTGCAGGGTGGTTTTCCAGCGCGGCGTGCCGAGACCGAGGGCCGCTTCGCGCAGACTGTCAGGAACCAGGTTGAGCATCTCCTCGGTGGTCCGGGCCACCACCGGCAGCATGATGATCGCCAGGGCGACGGCGCCGGCCCAGGCGGAGAAATCCCCCAGCGGCACCACGATCAGTCCGTAGACAAAGACGCCGACGATGATCGAGGGGGTCCCCATCAGCAGGTTGCTGCAGAAGCGGATGGCTTCGGCCAGACGAGACTGGCCGCCGAACTCGGCCAGGTAGACCCCGGTCAGCAACCCGAGAGGGATGCCGATCAGGCTGGCCAGCACGGTAATCAGCAGGGTGCCGACAATGGCATTGGCCAGTCCGCCGCCCATCATCCCCGGGGGAGCCGGCAGCTCGGTGAAAAACGCCCAGTTGATAGCGCCGACACCCCGCGCCATGATCACGTAGAGAATCCAGCCAAGGATGAAGAGACCGAACAGGGCGGCCAGCACGGAGATGATCCGCACCAGCAGATCGGTCAACTTGCGCCTCGCCAGCGACCGCTCCCTCACAGCCCACCTCCCATCTTGCGCCGGGTCCGTTTCAGCCACCACTGGGCAAGGATCTGCAGCAGCAGGGTCAGACCGAACAGCACCAGTCCCAGTTCCACCAGTGAACTGAGGTAAATATCCTCGGAGGCCTCGGTGAACTCGTTGGCCAGGGTCGAAGCGATGCTGTTGCCGGCGGCAAACAGACTGGCGGATATTTCATGCCGGTTGCCGATGACAAAGGTTACCGCCATGGTTTCGCCGATGGCGCGCCCGAGACCAAGAAAACAGGCGCCGATGATCCCCTGGATGCCGTAGGGAATGGTCACCTTGCGGGTCACCTCCCAGGTGGTCGACCCCATCCCGTAGGCCGATTCCTTGACCACCGCCGGCACCATGCGGAAAATGTCACGGGTCACCGCGGTGATAAAGGGCAGGATCATCAGCGCCAGGATGAACCCGGCACTGAGCATGCCGATGCCCATCGGCGTTCCGGTAAAGAAGGGCCCGGGAATATGGGCCAGCAGCGGCTGT
This sequence comes from Geothermobacter hydrogeniphilus, assembly GCF_002093115.1. Lineage (NCBI taxonomy): Bacteria > Pseudomonadati > Thermodesulfobacteriota > Desulfuromonadia > Desulfuromonadales > Geothermobacteraceae > Geothermobacter > Geothermobacter hydrogeniphilus. The sequence goes on from NZ_NAAD01000006.1 coordinate 4,750, forward strand.
ACCGTTTCGGACATGAAGGGAGCAAAGACGAACAGGCCCCACATGCCGTAGATGATGCTCGGAATCGCCGCCAGCAGTTCGATTCCGCCGCCGACCAGGGCCGAAACCCGCGGCGGCGCCAGCTCCACCAGAAACAGGGCGATCGCCAAACTTAAGGGGACGGCAATCAGCATGGCGATCAGGGTTGAAACCAGGGTTCCGTAAATGGTGCTGGCGGCGCCGAAGGTTTCACTGACCGGATCCCAGGTTTCGGTGACCAGGAAAGACCAGCCGAATTTTTCCAGCGACAACTGGGAGCCCTGCCAGAGCTCCCAGAAAATTGCCCCCACCACCAGCATCAGGACCAGTCCCCCGCCAAGAGTCAGGTAGTGGAAAACAGGATCCCAATCAAAACGTCGATGTGTCTGCATGTATTCAACTCCGAAACCGGACTGCCTATGCACCAAAACCGGCCCCTCTCAACAGGGGCCGGCTCTGATCGTCAGTTTTCTGCTCCCGCAAGGAGCGTTTCGTCTCGAACCTACTTCCAGACCGGCTTTCCGGAAGCCTTGATTTCCTGGCGCCAGGTTGCTTCAACCATGTCCACGACCTTGGCCGGCATCGGCACATAGTCGAGATTGTTGGCAATCTCGCCGCCATTCTTGTAACACCAGTCGAAGAAGGAGAGAACCGCCCGGGCGGTCTCCGGCTTGACCTGGTTCTTGTACATGAGGATGAAGGACGCCCCGGTAATCGGCCAGCTGTTTTCCCCCGGCTGATTGGTCAGGACCATGTAGTAACCCTTGGCGTTGGCCCAATCGGCACCGGCAGCCGCAGCCTGAAACGTTTCACTGGTCGGAGCGACATAGTTGCCGTCGCTGTTTTTCAGCAGCACATGGTTCATCTTGTTCTGCAGCGCGTAGGCGTACTCGACGTAACCGATGGAACCCTTGACCCGCTGGACATAGGAGGCGACGCCTTCATTGCCTTTGCCGCCGACCCCGACCGGCCAGTTGACCGCCTTGTTGTTGCCGATCTTTTTCGCCCAGGAGGACGAAACCTTGGTCAGGTAATTGGTAAAAATCCAGGTGGTCCCGGAACCGTCCGAACGATGCACCACGGTGATCGCCTGGTCGGGGAGGGCAAGACCCTGGTTGTCGGCCTGGATGCGGGCATCATTCCATTTGCTGATCTTGCCCTGGAAAATGTCGGCCAGCAGCTTCCCGGAAAGTTTCAGCTGTCCCGCACTGATACCGGGGACATTGACTACCGGTACCACGCCGCCCATGATCATCGGGAACTGCAGCAGCCCGGCGGCTTCGAGATCAACCGGCTTGAGGGGAGCATCGGACGCACCGAAATCAACGGTTTTGGCCTTGATCTGGCGAATTCCTCCACCGGAACCGATCGACTGGTAGTTGAGTCTGACCTTGGCCACCCGGTAGTACTGATAGGCCCACTGCGAATAGACCGGGAACGGGAAGGTCGCGCCGGCGCCATTGATGGTGCGGGATTTGGCCAGGGCCGGAACCGCGCCGACGGCCAGGGTCAGGGCCAGAGCGATCAGCAGGATCCGTTTACATTGCTGCAGCATCTGTTTCATCCTCTCAAGTCTCCTTTTCGGCCCGGGCTCATCCCGGCGCCACGTTTATTGATCATTCACGCGGTCGATTCTGGAGAGGGCGGGTTAGAGTTTTGTTAGCAATCGGTTAAAAGTCTGCAAAAGGCGACCGGAAGCGGATCTGTTCAGAGGCCGGAAGCCAAGTTCAGCCTGGTTAGCAAACCATTGTTAGGGCGGTGTTAGGACTTGACGAATAACGGCAGGAAGAGAAGAATGTGGTTTCATCAGGAGGAGTACCGACGATGTCCGAACCGATCAACCTGCCAGTCGAGCCGAATCTGCAACTGAAGATCATCGCCCGGGCGCGCTCTCCTTTTCGGGAGAAGTTCGCCGCGCCAAGGCAACCGGGACTGGTTCCGGCAGCAGAGGGATTCATTGAACTGCTGCCGCCCTACAACCGCAAAGAAGCGTTGAAGGACATCGAACAGTACAGCCACATCTGGCTGCTGTTTCTCTTTGACCAGGTTCCGGCCGACAAGCCATGGCAGCCGACGGTGCGGCCGCCACGCCTCGGCGGCAACCGGCGCAGCGGGGTCTTTGCCACCCGCTCCCCTTTCCGCCCCAATCGTATCGGCATGTCGGTGATCAAACTGTGCGGCGTCGAACAACGGGAAGGAAAGCTGGGCCTGGTCGTGACCGGCCTCGACCTGATTGATCGGACTCCCATCATCGATATCAAGCCCTACCTCCCCTACGTCGACCAGGTGGAGAACGCCTCGGCCGGCGCCTTCGCCAAAGCCCCGGCGGCGGAACGCCGGGTACGCTTCAGCGCGCCGGCCCGCGAAGCCCTGGCCGGACGGCAGGAGCTGGAAACCCTGATCAACCAGACCCTCGCTCTCGACCCGCGTCCCGGCTACCGGCACGGCGAAGGCACGGGCGAATTCGGCATGAACCTCTCAGGCTGCAACATCCGCTGGCGGGAAGAAGAAGACGGGCCGCTGGTGATAAACATTGAAGATGATCACGAAAAATGAACCCGGTTCAACTCGCTGATTTTGCCTTATCTATTGATTTCATCGTACGATGCGGCATCATCCCGATTCACGGTGAGACACTTAAATGACACTGGTCCTTGCCTTACTCCAGCAGATGTCGCTGTTCCTGGTCATCGCCTACCTGTTCACCAAGTCGCCGATTTTCCGGCCGCTGGCGGGAGATACTCTGCGTGCCCGCCACAAGCTGATTCTCTATTTCGTCTTCTCAGTCTTTTCGATCCTCGGCACCTATTTCGGGTTGCCGGTCCAGGACGCCATTGCCAATACGCGAGCCATCGGCGCGGTTCTCGCCGGGCTGATCGGCGGGCCGGTACTCGGGCTCTCAGTCGGTCTGACCAGCGGCCTGCATCGCTATTCGCTGGGAGGCTTTACCGCTTTTTCCTGTGGTGTTTCCACCACCATTGAGGGCCTGGTTGGCGGACTGGTCCATCTCTACCTGGTCAGACGCGGCCAGTCCGACAGGGTTTACAGTCCACAGACCGCCTTTGTTGCCACCTTCTGCGCCGAACTGCTGCAGATGGCCATCATTCTGCTGCTCTCGCGACCGTTTGAAGATGCCCTGTCCCTGGTGCGGGCCATTGCCCTGCCGATGGTCCTCGCCAACAGCACCGGCGCCGCCATTTTCACCAGTATCATCCGCGACCAGAAACGGATGTACGACAAATTCGGCGCCATTTTCTCAGCCAAGGCCCTGCGCATCGCCGAACGGGCACTGGGGCTCTTGTCCCGGGGTCTCAATCAGAAAACCGCTGAGCAGCTGGCCCTGATCATCCACGACGAAACCGGGGTCGGAGCGGTGGCGATCACCGACCGGGAGAAAATTCTCGCCTTTGTCGGCGCGGGCTCCGACCACCATCACCCGGGCAGCGCCATCACCTCCGGTTTCACCCGCAAGGCAATCGCGAGCAACCGGGTTGTTTACGCCGACGGCGTGCGGGAACATTTTCACTGCACCATCTCCGGAACCTGCCCACTCGGCTCGGCGCTTGTCGTTCCGCTGCACGTTGACAATGAAGTCATCGGCACCATAAAGCTCTACGAACCGCAGCAGAAACTCTTTCTCAACCTCAACCGCACCCTGGGGGAAGGCATCGCCAACCTGCTGTCCCATCAGCTGCTGAGAACCCGTTTCGAAGAGCAGAAAAACCTGCTGGTCAAATCGGAGCTCAAACTGGTTCAGGCCCAGATCAACCCCCACTTCCTGTTTAACGCTCTCAACACCGTGATTGCCGTCATTCGCAAGGATGCCGACCGGGGCCGGGACCTGCTGCTGCATCTGTCCAATTTTTTCCGCAAGAACCTGAAACGGACCAGCGACCTGGCAACGCTCGAAGAGGAACTTGACCATGTCAACTCCTACCTGAAGCTTGAAAAAGCCCGATTCGAAGACCGGCTCAGGGTCGAGATGGAGGTCGATCCCGCCCTGCTCAAACTGAAAATGCCGATCTTCGTTCTCCAGCCGATCCTGGAAAACGCCGTCAAACACGGGATCTCCAACATCCTCGGGCAGGGGATCATCCGCCTGACCGCCCTCCAGCAGGGAGATTGCGTCGTCATCACCATTGAAGATAATGCCGGCCTCTACAAGGCAGGACACCAGAGCGGACTGGGAATGAACATCGTTGACAAGCGGATCCGGCGCCTGTACGGCGACCAGTTCGGCCTGGCGGTCGATTGCATCCCCGACGAGAAGACCCTGGTCACGATCAGGCTTCCGGGCGAGATGAGGTCGGTCGCATGATACGCACCATGATCGTCGATGACGAACCCCACGCCCGGGAAGAGCTTGAAGCCCTGCTGGAGGAGATCGGTGGATGTGAAATCGTCGCCAGCTGTTCCAACGGAATCGACGCGCTCAAAGCCATCAACCGGATCCACCCGGAAGCGCTCTTTCTCGATGTCCAGATGCCGGTGCTGAACGGTTTCGAGTTGCTGAGCCTGATCGAAGATAAGGTGATGCCGCATATCGTCTTTGTCACGGCCTATGACGAATATGCCTTGAAGGCGTTTGAAGAAAAAACCCTGGACTATCTGCTGAAACCGGTCGATAAGGACCGCCTGAAAAAAACCCTGCGTAAAATGCGTTCGACCCTTCGTTCCGGGGCACATCCGGAATTGACCGCCCTGACCATTGAACGGATCCCCTGCCTGAGAAAAAACCGCATCAAACTGGTCGACCTGGCAGATGTCGAATTCGTGCGCTCCTCCGCCAGCGGGGTCAACCTTGTCACCCCCGGCGGGACTTTCTTCACCGAGCTGACGCTCAAGCTGCTGGAAGACCGAACCCGCCTGCTGCGCTGCCACCGACAGTATCTGGTCAATATCGCCCAGATCGATGAAATAAACCTGCAGGAAGGCGGTGGCGCAGAAATCCGCACCCGGAGCGCCAGGACTCTACCGGTCAGCCGCCGCTATCTGAAAAAACTCAAGGAAACCCTGCTCCTCTAATATTCCTCCGCCGAATCGGCACGACGATCCGTCATCCGCCACCGCTTACCCCGCCGCAGCAACCTCTCGGCTGAAAATACAACCGCTCACCCACCCCGCACTGCCTCCGACGGCCGCCCTGCTCTAGAATCACTCCGGTGAAGGACTGCCAACCCGGTTGACGCCGCAGAAACAGGGCGTCATCCCCTATCTAAGACGGAGGAGAGAAAACATGAGAGGTCAATTCAAACGCATCATCATTCCGATGCTGGTTGTCTGCGGGCTTCTGCTCGGCGGCATCCTGCCCACCCAGGCCCAGGCCGCCGACCAGAAGGTCTATCACTGGCGCCTGGCCCAGACCTGGCCGACCAATTTCCCGATTTTCGGTGACGCGGTCAAGAATATGGCCGAGATGGTCAAGAAGATGTCCAATGGTCGCCTGCTGATCCGCATCGACTCCAAAAACAAGCACAAGTCCCCGTTCGGCATTTTCGACATGGTACGTGCCGGCCAGTACGACATGGGTCATTCAGCCTCTTACTACTGGAAGGGCAAGGACCCCAACACCATGTTCTTCACCACCATGCCGTTCGGGATGATTGCCCCCGAACAATACGCCTGGTTCTACTATGGCGACGGCATGAAACTGATGAAAGAAGTCTACGGCAAGTACGGGCTCTACTCCTTTCCCGGCGGCAACACCGGCAACCAGATGGGCGGCTGGTTCCGCAAGGAGATTAAATCCCTGGATGACCTGAAGGGGCTGAAAATGCGCATCCCCGGATTTGCCGGCGAAGTCATTTCCAAGCTCGGTGTGGTCGTGACCAACATTGCCGCCGGTGAGCTTTACACCGCTCTCGACCGCGGCACCATCGATGCCCTGGAATGGGTCGGCCCCTCGCTGGACCTGAACATGGGTTTCAACAAGATCGCCCCCTTCTACTACACCGGCTGGCATGAGCCCGCCACCGAGCTGCAGTTCCTGGTCAACCAGAAGAAATTCGATGCCCTGCCGGCCGACCTGCAGGAGATTCTGACCGTCGCCATGAAAACCGCGGCCTATGACATGTATGCCCAGTCGTACCATGAGAGCGCCGTCAACTGGGCGAAGATCCAGAAAGATTATCCGAACATCAAGGTCCGCACCTTCCCGAAAGAGATCATCAGCAAACTGAAGGAAGAGAACACCAAACTGCTGAATGAAAAAGCCGCGGCCAACCCGATGTTCAAGAAAATCCTCGATTCCCAGCGCGCCTACATGAAGATGGCCCGCGAATGGACGCGGATTTCCGATTACGCCTACCTGAAAGACAATATCAAGGAATAACCGCAGCACCCCCCCGCCCACCGGCGGGGGGGGATTCTTACAGGAGCCGTCATGCTGCTTAAACTCGAAAGCTGGTTTGATAAATATGCCGACGCCATCGGCAACCTCAGCGCCTTTCTGCTGATCCTCATGCTGATCAATGTTTTTTATGATGCGATCATGCGCTACTTCTTCAGAAGCGGCTCCATTGCCCTGCAGGAAATGGAGTGGCATCTGTTTGCCCTGACATTCCTGTTCGGGATCTCCTATTGCCTGAAAGAGGATGGGCATGTTCGGGTCGACATCATCTACGACCGTCTGCCGACAAAGGCCAAGGCGGCCATCAATATCCTCGGCACCATTTTTCTGCTGCTGCCCCTCTGCTTTCTGATTGTCAACGGTTCCATCGACTTCGTGAAGGAATCCTACATGCTTCACGAAATCAGCGGTGACCCCGGGGGGTTGACACATCGCTACCTGATCAAGGCCATGATCCCCCTGTCGTTCGTAATGGTCATTATTTCAGCCGGTGGGTTCATGCTGCACAACATCAATATGTTTCTCGGCCTGGAACGGGAAAAACCGCACAACATCGAAGATGATGTCCTGTAGCGCAACTGAACCAAACGGCCCTTCTTGCCGGATTCTCTGAATCAGGTGGATTTCAGGCCCCAGCCACGGAAATAGAAGAATGATTGGAATCATCATGTTCGCCGCAGCCCTGGTGCTGCTGCTGGTCGGTTTTCCCGTTGCCTTTACTTTCGGCTCGGTCGCGGTCTTCTTCGGCGTGTTCTCTGAAGGAACCGGCATGTTCGCCATGATGCCGCACCGCATCTGGGCCATCATGAACAACACCATCCTGATGGCGATCCCGCTGTTTATTTTCATGGGAATCGTGCTGCAGAAATCCAAACTTGCCGAGCGGCTGCTGGAATCGATGGGATTCCTGTTCGGCGAGGTGCGCGGCGGCATCGCCATCTCGACTGTTCTCGTCGGTGCGCTGCTGGCCGCCTCAACGGGAGTGGTCGGCGCGAGCGTGGTGGCCATGGGGGTCATCTCGCTGCCGGTCATGCTGAAGTACAAGTACGACAAACGCCTCTCCTGCGGAGCCATCTGCGCAGCCGGCACCCTCGGCCAGATCATCCCGCCGTCGATCGTCCTGATTATCCTCGGCGATGTCTTCCAGGAGCCGGTCGGCGATCTTTTCAAGGCGGCTTTCTGGCCCGGTTTTGTCCTGGTGGCCTTCTACGTTATCTACATCCTGATTATTACCGCCATGCGCAAAGAGCTTGCGCCTCCCGTTCGGCTGGAAAACAACACGCAGACCAAACCGCAGCAGATCAAAACCGCTCTCAAGGCGATTGTCCCCCCCCTGACACTCATCGTTCTGGTCCTCGGCTCGATCCTGTTCGGCGTGGCGACGCCGACGGAATCTTCTTCGGTCGGCGGAATCGGCGCCCTGGTCCTGGCCTTCCTGTACCGGCAGCTTTCCTTCCGCATGGTCAAGGAGAGTGCTCTGGAGACGATCAAGGTTTCGGCCATGGTCTTCGCCATCCTGATCGGCGCAACGGCTTTTTCGATGGTCTTCACCTATACCGGCGGTGACATCATCGTTGAAGATTTCATGATGAATCTTCCCGGGGACAAATGGGGCTTCATCGTCCTCTCCATGATGGTCATCATGGCGCTCGGGTTTTTCATCGACTTCGTTGAAATTTCCTACATCATCGTGCCGATCCTGGCTCCCATCGCCGCCAACCTCGGCATCAATCCGATCTGGTACGCGATCCTGATCGCCATGAACCTGCAGACGTCGTTCCTGACCCCCCCCTTCGGCTTCAGCCTGTTTTACCTCAAGGGCGTCGCTCCACCGGAGGTCAGCACCATGGACATCTACAAGGGCGTCATGCCCTTTATCGGTCTGCAGGTCATCGTACTCGCCATCGTCGCCCTTTTCCCCGGACTTTTCGGGATGGGGTGACCGGACCTGCAACGCTGAAAAAAGCCGTGCTGAACACACCTTCAGCACGGCTTTTTTCATGCCTGCATTTCACTCTTTCCCTTCGTTCTCCTCCCCCCGTGCCATCTCCTGCAACATGGCTTTGGCGAAATTCTTCGCCCGGCCGCCGGGGGCCATCATCCCGTAGGCCATCGCCTCACGGATTTCATCCTCACTTGCGCCGTGCTGCTTCGCGACCGCGAAGTGTTTCTGCAGTCAGTCGGGGCAATGGACGGCGACCGCGCAGGCGACACGGATCAGTTCACGGGTCTTGACATCGAGGACTTCGCTGTACTCAAAATCAAAAAACTTCTTGCGGATCTTCATGCTTCCTCCTCTCACAGGGACGGATCGGTTGTTCAGAAATCTGTCTCAGTCTACCAGATTCAGGTCTACCCAAAATCGAAACCCGCCGCACTCTCATTGAAACCGGGTAAATTTTCTCCGCCGGGGGGTCGATAAGAAAACAATCCCCTTTATGATGCCCGAGATAGTTCACCCTCACCCAACATGATCCGCGTCATCCGCGGTCATCAGCACTTGCCGGGAGCTTCAATGGCCAAAATCGACGGACTGTTCAAAATCCTCCAGGAAAAAGGGGGGTCCGACCTGCACCTTTCTCCGCAGAATCCCCCGCTGATGCGCTCCGGCGGGCAACTGCAGCCGGCACATTCGAAGGTACTGAGCCACCCCCAGTGCCAGGCACTGCTCTACGAAATTATGAACGAGGCGCAACGGGATGAATTCGAGCAGCGGCGGGATCTCGATTTCGCCTACGAAGTCCCGGCTCTCAAGGCCCGTTTTCGCGCCAATATCTTCTGGGGGAGACTCGGCATCAGCGCCGTTTTCCGCATCATCCCGACCGAAATCCTCAGCGCCGAGCAGCTCGGTCTGCCGCAAACAGTGCTACGTTTCACAGAGCACAAGAAAGGGCTGGTGCTGGTCACTGGCCCGACCGGCAGCGGCAAATCGACCACCCTGGCGGCGATGGTCGATCATGTCAACCGCAACCGGTCCGAGCACATCCTCACCGTCGAGGATCCGATCGAATTCGTCCACCAGAGCAACCGGAGCCTGGTCAACCAGCGCGAGGTCGGCAACCACACCGCCTCCTTCGCCGCCGCACTCAAGGCGGCCCTGCGCGAGGATCCGGACATCATCCTGGTCGGCGAGATGCGCGACCTGGAAACCATCGAACTGGCGATCACCGCCGCCGAGACCGGGCACCTGGTGTTCGGCACCCTGCACACCAGCAGCGCCGCCAAGACCGTCGACCGGATCATCAACGTCTTCCCGACCTCGCAGCAGGAACAGATCCGCACCATGCTCGCCGAATCGCTCAAGGGAGTGATCGCCCAGCAGCTGCCGCGCACCGTCGACGGCAAGCGTTGCGCCGCCCTGGAGATTCTCAGCGTCACCCCGGCGGTGGCCAACCTGATCCGCGAAGGCAAGACCTTCCAGATCCCGTCCGTGATCCAGACCGGGCGAGGAGAGGGGATGCAGCTGATGGACCAGTCGCTGCAGGAGCTGCTCAGGGGAAAAAGAATCAGCGCCGAGGAAGCCCACCGTTTTGCCCACAACAAGGCGCAGTTCGCACCACTGCTCAAGGGGGTGAACCATGAGTGACCGACGCCTGGCAACCGCGACCCGCAGTGTCCTGCTGGTCCTGAGCGACGGCAGGCAACTGGCGGGAGAATTGTTTCTACAGCTGGTTAGTCCGCACCACGAAGGCATGCAGCGGGTCGGTGAAATCCTCAACGACGAAGAGCGTTTTCTGCCGCTGCGCCGTACTGACGATGTTATCCTGGTCAACCTCGACCAGGTGATCAGTGTCCAGGTCGGACGGGAAGAAGAACTCGACCCGCTGCTGCTGCTCGGCCAACGTCACCTGGTGCGGATGGAAACCATTCTCGGCCATCGTTTCAGCGCCGAGATCCACGTCAACCTGTCCGGCAGTCGCGGCCGGGTCAAAGATTTTCTCAACGACGACAAACGCTTTGTCGCCTGCCTGCTGCCGGACCAGATTCTCTATCTCAACCCCCGCTTCCTGCTGACCATCGAAGGTTGATGACGTCGCAAAAACTCACCAGCTTTTTGCTTAGCCAACACACTTGATGCTTTTTTGCAAAAGCATCAAGGTTGACATCCTACCAACCGAGTCGCCGCCCATCCATGTGAATCAGGCTGCCGGTGTCGGCCGGGCTCAGGCCGAGCAGCTGCCGGGTCAGCCCGGCCGCCGCCGCTGCCGGTTCCAGCGGCGCCTCGGCGCCCCCCATGCGGGTCCGCACCCAGCCGGGATGAAAGGCGACCACGGTGATGCCGCGCGCTTTGAGATCAAACGCCATGGTGCGCATCAGCATGTGCGCCGCCGCCTTGCTGGTACGATAGATCGGCCAGGTCCCGGAACTGTTGTCACCGATACAGCCGAGTTGACTGCCCATAATCGCGACTATTTTTCGCCCGGAGCAGGCGACATTTTCGACCAGGGACTCGGTCAGCTTCTGCGGAGCGATCACATTGACCCGAAAGACCTCCAGCCATTGCTCCGGATCGGTATTGCCGAAAGCCTGGTCGCGGGAACCGAAGAGACCGGCGTTGTGAAAGAGGATGTCGATGGGACGGCCGGCAAGGTGCCCGGCCACAGCAACAATCTGGTCGGACGCGGCAACATCGAGGTGCAGCAACTCGACTTCCGGTCTGCCATCGGCCATCTGCCGAAGTTCAGTCGCCTGTTGCAGATCACGGCAACAGGCCAGAACCTGCCAACCCAGCGCCGTAAAGCTACGCGCCAGTTCCAGGCCGATACCGCGATTGGCTCCGGTGATCAAAATCGTTTCTGCCATGACCAACTCCCGGGCAAGAGGGGTAATCCCATCTTACTCCTGAATCAAGCGCTCCCGCCAGCAGTGGGACAATAAGACCAGGTCATCGGCCTGCCCGGTTTTCTGAAAAACCGTTCAACTCACACACCTGCTCTCGGTCCGGCACAACCCGCCGTTTCAGAATCATCTCAGGCCCGGGCAAGGCGTGCCTGCACCTTGGGGATATAGACTGATGCAGGAAAATGTTCAACCAGGTTGCGGTAGTAGCCGAGGGCGACCTCGGCAAAACCGAGTTCGTCAAGGATCCGGGCATACTGAAAGAGAACTTTCTCCCGCAGGTCGGCGGGCAGTTGCCGGTCTTCGTTGAGCTGTTCCAGGCAACGTGAGGCCGTCTCCAGATCCCCGTCACGACGGAAAAGCTCGGCGAGCCGGAACTGGACCGCCGGTTCGATCGCGGTGAAATAATCCTGACAATATTCACAAAACGCCTGCATGGCCTGCGGGGGGTCGGTTCGCGACAGGCGGTCGATCGCCCGGGCGTAAAGCTGCCGACCCTCGTCGCAGGCACCGAACCTGGAGAGCAGGCGTGCCAACAGCAGCATCGCTTCGGTATTCTGCGGATCCTGCCGCAACATCCGACGCAGAGATTCCTCCCCCTCATTGAGATTGACCCGGCCACCCTCCAGGGCCGCGGCGCCAATCTCCAGGTGCCGTTCTTCAACGGCCTGATCACCGAGTTTGAAGAACATCGCCAGGCCGATGCCGGCCAGCATGCCGCCGATATGAATCCAATGACCGACACCGCCGACGGCACCATCAGCCAGCTGGGAGAATCCGCCACTTAAATTACCGAGAAAAAACAGACCGATAATGACCAGCGAGTTGAGCCGGACCTTGAGGCTGACCGGCAGAATCAACGAAAAGATGCCGAGAATCGGCAGGGGGAAAACCATGCTTTTAAAATAACAGCGCACGGCGAACACCCCCATCACTCCGGCAATCGCCCCGGAGGCTCCCAGCGCATGCAGAGTCGCCCCCATGAACAGCTTGTGAACAGCGGCCCCGAACAGGTTGGCGGCCACGCCCAGCAGCAGATAGAACGCCAGAAACCGCCCGCTGCCGATACGCCGCTCAACCACCGTGCCGACCGCCCAGAGAAACAGCATGTTGCCCCACAAATGGCCGTTGCCGGCATGCAGAAAGAGTGAGCTGAACAGGCTCAGGGGTACATTCCAGAGGTTCGGATGACGAGGCAGAAAGAGCAGATTATTGACCAGCAGGTCCGAACTGACCCGCAATTCAAACCCGTAGAACACCAGGACATTCAGCAGGATAAGGCCATAGGTAACCCAGGTCTGGCCTTCTCGCCGGCGCTCTCCCTCGGCATACATCACCGGCATGAAGGTGATGTGCTGGGCCAGCACTGCGGAGGGGTCTTCCCCACTGGTCACGGCATGCAACCGGATATAAACGAGGAACAGAACCGGAAACAGGAAGAAAGCGATGATCAGCAGTCCGCCGCTGAGAAACTGGCGAAGAAAGAGAATGGCCAGGATCATACCGAAGGCCTTGAGCAGAAAGGCCCGCTCCGGATGACGGGAAAAATGCCCGGCATCCTCCGGCGCTTCCGCTTCCGGCGGTTTTCCCGGTTTTACCGGCGGTTCCTCGGCCCGGCGGCTGCGCTGCTCGAACTTGCTGAAGACCAGCCCGCACTGAACGCAGCTAAGACCCCGTTCCTGGGGAAATCCGCACTTCGGACAACGGAAGTTCTTCGCGACAGCAACGGCTGGCGCCGCGACCGGCATGGTCTCGATGGCAACCTCCGCCCCGGTCCGGTCCAGAGCAGCCTGGTAACGCCTGGCCCCGGCTTCGTCGAGACCACTCTTGAGGACCGCGCAACGGCCATCGAACAACTTGTCGACGGTTGCCTGATCGTAGCGGCAGAGCCGTTGCAGGTTCTGCTTGACCTCCTCAACCTCGAAACCGTAGCGCAGGCCGCCGCGAAAAACAATCCGGTAGCGTTGTTCGGACATTTCCCCCCTCCCATCAATGGATGTTGCCGGCCCCGAGTTCCGGGAACCGGCAGGTTCAGAGTTGCCGCGCCTGTTGGCGCAGGGCCAGATCGACCAGCACCAGGGCGGTCATGGTTTCGACAATCGGCACTGCCCGCGGAACTACGCAGGGATCGTGCCGCCCCTTGGCCTCCATGACCGCCGGCTTGCCGTCGAAATCAACCGTCTGCTGGCTCTTGCCGATGGTCGCCACCGGCTTGAAGGCGGTGCGAAAAAGGATCGATTCACCGCTCGAGATCCCGCCGAGTACGCCACCGGCGTGATTGGTGAGAGTACCGAGCTGCTCCCCCTTGCGGACAAACAGGTCGTTGTGCTGCGAACCGAGCAGCTCGGTGCCGGCGAACCCGGAGCCGATCTCGAAGCCCTTGGTCGCCGGCAGCGACAGCATCGCCTGAGCCAATCCCGCCTCAAGCTTGTCGAACACCGGCTCGCCCCATCCGGCCGGAACCTTGCGGCAGACACAGGAGACCACCCCGCCGATCGAATCGGCGGCGTCGCGCACCTCGCGTACCGTCTCGGCCATCTGCTCGGCGACTGCCGGATCGGGACAGCGGGTGATATGGGCGTCGACCTGCTCGCGGGTCAGCTGCTCGGGATCAACCGCGCCACAGCGCACGTTGCCGATGCTGGAAACCCAGGCGACGATCTCGATGTCCCAGTACTGTTTCAGTATCTTTTCGGCAATCGCCCCCGCCGCTACCCGGCCGATGGTCTCGCGGGCACTGGAGCGACCGCCGCCGCTGGCGGCGCGGTTGCCGTACTTGACCTGGTAGGTGTAGTCGGCGTGAGAGGGACGCGGCACCCGGCTCATTTCGCCGTAGTCGCCGGGACGTTGGTCCTTGTTGCGCACCAGCAGCCCGATGGGCGTGCCGAGGGTTTTGCCGTTTTCCACCCCGGAAAGGATCGACACCTGGTCCGCTTCCTGGCGCGGGGTGGTCAGATCGGACTGCCCGGGCCGACGTCGGTCGAGCTGGGGCTGGATATCAGCCTCGGAAAGCTCCAGGTTGGCCGGACAGCCGTCAACGACGGCGCCGACACCGATCCCATGAGATTCACCGAAGGTACTGACTTTATACAGGGTTCCGAAACTGCTCGACATAATGGGCTCCTCGGCTGGAAATGAGGCCTATTATAGCTGAAGGGGCGGGAAAGGGAAGTCCCGGGGTCGATCAAAAGCACCCGTCTGCTTCGTTGCCCTGGAACGTTCGCTGGATGGGGGAGGGTCCTGCTCCGACTCAGCGTTGGAGCGTCTCACGGCCGGTCAGGGACGTCGGGCAACCGGATGGTGAAGCAGCTCCCCTGTCCCGGTTCGCTCGCGACGCTGACCGTGCCGCCGTGGGCCTGGACAATGTGCTTGACGATCGCCAGTCCGAGCCCGGTGCCGCCGAGCTTGCGGCTGCGGGCCTTGTCGACCCGGTAAAAGCGCTCGAACAGACGGGAGAGATGCTTGGCGGGAATTCCACAACCCTGATCGCGCACCTCGATAATTATCTCCCGGTCGAGACGTTCGGCCCGGATCAGCACCTCGGCACCGGCCGGGCTGTACTTGACGGCATTGTCAACCAGGTTGGTCACCGCCTGCTCCAGCAGCGGCCCGTTGATGCTCGCCGGCAGCGACTCGGGACATTCGAGGCGGAGAGGAATAGTCTCCTTCCCGGCCTGCATGCAGCAGGCCTGCAGGGCGCTGCGCAACAGCGGGGCGATATCGCCCGGCTCCAGGGGGATACCCTCCAGACCCGCCTCCTGCTCGATACGGGAGAGCTGCAGCAGATCCTCGATGATGGCGTTGAGCCGCTCGGCCTGCCTGAGAACAATGCCGAGAAAGCGCCGGGCATCCTCCGGCTGTTCGATGCCGCCGTCAATCAACGTTTCGACAAATCCCTTGATGGCGGTTATCGGGGTCTTCAGTTCATGCGAAACATTGGCGACAAAGTCACTGCGGACCCGCTCCAGCCGCCGCAACCGGGTGACATCGTTGAGAACGATCAGGGCTCCGAGCTGTTGTCCTCCGGAACCAGTCAGGCGGGTACCATGGGCCTGCAGATAACGATCCCGGGAACCACGCAGCACCAGGTCATCCTCGACCGGCTCGCTGCTGCCCAGCGCCAGGTGGACGAACCGCTGCAGATCGACCTTGCGCACCACTTCCTGCACCGGCCGACCGACCGCGCCGTCGGAACTGACACCGAGCATCTCCGCCGCAGCACGGTTCAGGCGCAACAACCGCTCGTCGACATCGACCGCCAGAACCCCCTCGACCATGCTCGAAAGAACCGCCTCGATTTCGTTGCGCTGCTGCAGCACCGTCCGGATGCGGCCGTGGAGTTCCGCCGCCATGCGGTTCATCGCCTCGGCCAGGCTCCGGGCCTCTTCCGAACCGCCGACCTGCAGCCGTGACTCCAACTCACCACGGGCAAACCGCTCGGCGCCGCGCTTCATCTCCTCCAGCGGCCGACTGACACGCCGCGCGATCCAGAGACTGACCAGCGCGGCAAAAAACGCCACCAGCACCCCGCCGGCGAAAATGCGCCAGTGGATATCCTGCAACGCTGCTTCCACCGCGGTCATCGGCAAAGCGGCACGAATACTGCCGACCACCTTGTCACCATCAACTGCCGGCACGGCCACGTACATCAGGGGTTTGCCCAGGGTATGACTGAAGCGCACCGCACGACCGATTTTCCCGGAGCGGGTGGCAATGATCTCCGGCCGCCCGGCGTGGTTGTCCATCCGCAGCGGATCCTTATCCGAATCACCGAGTACCTTGCCGTCGGCCAGCACCACGGTCAGCCGGGTACCGGTCCGTTTTCCCAGGGCCTTGCACTGGCTGTCAATCCACAGCGCATGACGGAGATCGACCTGACCGCGCAACTGGTAGGCCAGCATCCGCGCCCGCGCCAGCAGATCGGCCTCGGCCTGCTGCATGTGGAACTGGCGCAGGGCATGGGTCATGTACCAGGTCACACCGAACAGGGCGACCAGGGTCACCAGCAGGTAAGCGGGGAAAATATGCCAGAGCAGGCGCCTACGGGCCATGGCTGCTCCGGACTTCGGCATCGAGATCCTTGAAGCGATAACCGACCCCGCGCACCGTTTCGATCAGCGCGCCACAGGACCCGAGTTTCCGTCTCAAACCGACGATCTGCACATCCACCGCCCGATCGGTCACGGCATAATCCTCACCACGCACGGCGTTGACAATCTGGTAGCGGGTAAAGACCCAACCGGGCCGACCGGCAAGAAAATGGAGGACCCGGAATTCCGTGAAGGTCAGTTCAACCGGAACACCCGCCACCAGGACCTCTTTGCGGCCCGGATGAATCGTCAGCTCGCCATGAACCAGGGCTTCGTCATTGCCGCCTTCACTCCCCGCCCCGCTCCGCCGCCGCAGCACCGCGCGTACCCGGGCAATGAGAATTTTCGGGCTGAAGGGCTTGGTGACATAGTCATCGGCACCGAGTTCAAGACCGGTCACCACGTCACTCTCCTCCCCCCTGGCGGTCATCATGACAATCGGCAGTGCCGCCGTTTCCGCGTCCGAACGCAGACGGCGACAGACTTCAAGGCCATCCACCCCCGGCAGCATCAGATCGAGTAGCACCAGGTCAGGGTGGTGCTCGGCCACCATCCGCAGCCCATCCTCCCCGGACGTGGCACAAACGACCTGGAAACCGTCACGGGCGAGGTTGTAGTGCACCAGGGCGAGAATATCTTCTTCATCCTCGATAATCAGAATTGTCTTGTCGGCCATGGGATCATCCTGTTTTCAGGCAAGCGGCGCCGTTTCAGGAAACAGTAATATCATATTGTTGGCATTCTGTTAGGAAAGAGGCGAAAAACAGACAGGCCCCGCCTTTGAGGGCGGGGCCTGTCTGCAAGGGGGTAAGAAGGTGGCTCTTCCCGCGGAAACCCATCGGATCCCCACTGGTGCTTCCCGCAGGTCGCTTCAGGCTTCCCACTGCGCTGTGGGCCTGCTCACCACGACCATGGCCGAAAGTCATAATTCGTCACGTTGATGGAGTTCAGCGTGAGAAGAGCCGTGCAGCACATCGGCTGTTGACTCCTGTTGTTGCCAGTCCCGTGCCAGAATGTATTTCAAGTATTTTCACTCGGTTACACAATCAAGCAGCTCCGCCGAGTCAAAATAATGTCGCTTTTCACCTCACCCGAGGTGTCGGCATTTTGACACACCACCTACAGTTGCGCCCCACAATACTTGCAGAATGCCGCGTCGGAGTCATGCCCCTCGGCACTGCACTCGGGACAGGACTGAGTCGACACTTCCAGCTTCCGGGTCTGGGCCAGCTCCACCGAGACGATTCCGGTCGGGACGGCGATGATGCCGTAACCGAGAATCATGATGAAGCAGGAAATCGCCTTGCCCAGGGGGGTTATCGGAATGATATCACCGTAGCCGACCGTTGAGAGGGTGACTATGGCATAGTAATAGGCCTCAAAGAGATTGGTGAATCCGGCTTCGGGCCCTTCGACCAGGTAGATCAACGAACCGAAAATCACCACCATCGTAGCTACGGCAAACAGAAAAACGATAATCTTGCGGCGGCTCGCCCGCAGCGCCCGCACCAGGTGGTTGGCCTCGCCGACATACTGGGCCAGCTTCAGCACCCGGAAAATGCGCAGGATGCGCAGAATACGGATGGTCAGCAGGTACTGGCTGCCGGGCAGCAGCAAACTCAGGTAGGTCGGCAGGATCGAAAGCAGATCGACAATGCCGAAGAAACTGACCGCGTATTTCAGCGGTCGACCGATACAAAGCAGGCGCAGCAGATATTCGACACTGAACAGGATGGTGAAGCCCCACTCGATCCGCAGGAAGAGCCCTCCGTAATCAGCATGCAGCGGTCCGACACTGTCGAGCATCACCACCAGCACACTGAGCAGGATACTGAAAATCAGCCCCAGATCAAAAAGCTTGCCGGCCGGGGTATCAGCCTCGAAAATGATGGTATGCAGCCGATGGCGGATCGCTGCCGCCTCAGGCCTGGGTGCCGGTTGTGAATGGGGTTTCAGCGTCATGCCGCCTCTCTCGATCATCTGAATCGGTGAGTTCGCTGAATTCAGGTGCAGTTGATTCCTGAACTTCGCCGCACACTCTTGATACTTTTGCAAAAAAGCATCAAGAGTGTTGGCTAAGCAAAAAGCGCCGGCAGCAAGGCGCGCGATTGTCAAGCAATGAGGCGTACTTACGTACGTCGAAGCAGCGAGTCAAGCGCAGCAACGCAGCTGCTGGTGAGTTTTTGCGACGCCATCAAGATTAGCATATTCCGGCCGACTGAGCAGACTGCCAGGGCGGGCTTTGCAAGCGGCGCTGCATGGAGTATCTTGTCACCTTCCACGCTCAGACACCTGGAGACATGCCATGGCCGAAAAACCCCTCACCATTTACCGCTCCGACTACACCCCGCCGAACTGGCTGGTCGACGAGGTCGAACTGCACTTCGATCTCGATCCGGAAACAACTGAAGTCATCAGCCGCCTGCGGCTGCGGCGCAATCCCGAGACCGAAGCCGGTCCCCTGCGGCTTGACGGTGAGGGGCTGGAGCTGCTCGGCGTGCGTCTCAACGGCCGACCGCTGGACGACGAAAACTACCTGCGGAAACCAGACGGACTGACCTTTCCCGAGCTGCCCTCACCCTGCCTGCTCGAAACCCGGGTGCGCATTAATCCTGCGGCCAACACCGCCCTCGAAGGTCTGTACGTCTCCAGCGGTAACTTCTGCACCCAGTGCGAGGCCCAGGGGTTTCGCCACATCACCTACTATCCCGACCGCCCGGACATCCTCGCCCGCTTCACCACCACCATCGTCGCCGACCAGGTCCGTTACCCGCAGCTGCTTTCCAACGGCAACCCGGTCGCCCGCCGGAAACTGCCCGACGGTCGCCACAGCGTCACCTGGGAAGACCCTTTCCCGAAGCCCTGCTACCTGTTCGCCCTGGTCGCCGGCGACCTGGTGGAGATCAGCGACAGCTTTACCACCTGCAGCGGCCGCGACATCGCCCTGCGCTTCTACGTCGAACACCATCACCGCGACAAGGTCGGCCACGCCGTCGAAGCACTGAAAAAAGCGATGCGCTGGGACGAGGAGCAATTCGGCCGCGAGTACGATCTCGACATCTACATGGTGGTGGCGGTCGATGACTTCAATATGGGAGCGATGGAGAACAAGGGGCTCAACATCTTCAACTCCAAGTACGTCCTGGCCCGCTCCGACACCGCCACCGACGCTGATTTCCAGGCGATCGAAGAGGTGATCGCCCACGAGTATTTCCACAACTGGACCGGCAACCGCATCACCTGCCGCGACTGGTTCCAGCTCTCCCTCAAGGAGGGACTGACGGTCTTCCGTGACCAGGAATTCTCCGCCGACCAGGTGCATCGCGACGCCAAACGGATCGAGGACGTGCGCCTGCTGCGCAACAGTCAGTTCCCCGAGGATGGCGGCCCCATGGCCCACCCGGTGCGCCCCGACAGCTACCAGCAGATCAACAACTTCTACACCATGACCGTCTACCACAAGGGTGCCGAACTGATCCGCATGATGCAGACCCTGCTCGGCCGCGACGGCTTCCGCAAAGGGATGGATCTCTACTTCGAACGTCATGACGGCCAGGCGGTCACCTGCGACGACTTCCGCCGGGCAATGGCCGATGCCAACGGCCGCGACCTTTCACAGTTCGAACGCTGGTACAGCCAGGCCGGTACACCGAGGCTGGACATTCGCGACAGTTTCGACGCGAAAACCGGCCGTTACCGGCTGCGGGTCCGCCAGAGCTGTCCTCCTACCCCCGGGCAACCGCAGAAAGAGTCCTTTCACCTGCCGCTGCGAATCGCCCTGCTCGACAGGGAAGGGAAAGAGATTCCACTGCGCCTGCAGGGTGAAGACACCGCCGACGGCAGTGATCGAATTCTCGAAATTCAACACCAGGAAGAGGAATTCGTCTTCTGCGACCTTGCCGACCGGCCGATGCCATCTCTGCTGCGCGGTTTCTCGGCGCCGGTGATTCTCGATTACCCGTGGAGTGATGCCGACCTCGCTTTCCTGCTGCGGTACGATCGCGACCCCTTTGGCCGCTGGGACGCCGGCCAGCAGCTCGCCTGCCGCCAGCTGCTGCAGCTTGTCGAGTTGATCCGCGAAAACCGACCGCCGGCCATCTCCCCGCTGCTGGCCTCGTCGCTGGGCGGGGTGCTGCGGGACGAAACCTGCGAGTCGGCCCTGCGCGTCCAGTTGCTGACCCTGCCGAGCGAGACCTATCTCGCTGAACAGATGCAACCGGCCGACCCGGGCGCCATCCATCGGGCCCGCCAGTTTCTGCGCCGGGAGCTGGCCGCCGAACTGCGGCAACCGCTGCTCGCCCTCTATCGGCAGCTGCACCAGACCGACGGTTACCGCTGCACCCCGGAAGATGCCGGACGCCGCGGCCTGAAAAATCTCTGTCTCGGCTACCTGCTGGAGCTGGAGGAAACAGAATTTCAGCAGCTGGCGGTGGCCCAGTACCGGCAGGCGGACAACATGACCGACCAGCTCGCCGCCCTGCAGGCACTGTGCAACAGCGACGTCGCCGAACGCGAAGAGCTGTTGAACGACTTTCACGCCCGCTGGAAAGACCAACCGCTGGTGCTCGACAAGTGGTTCACCCTGCAGGCGACCAGCCGCCGCGACGACTGCCTGGACCAGGTCATAAAACTCGCCGCCCACCCCGACTTCAACCTCAGGAATCCGAACCGTGCCCGCTCCCTGCTCGGCGCCCTGGCCCACTCCAACCCGGCCGCATTCCACCGTAACGACGGCAGCGGCTACCGCTTCATCGCCGACTATGTCCTGCGTCTCGACCGGCTCAATCCACAGATCGCGGCCCGCCTGGTCAGCTGCTTCAACCGTTGGCGGCGGATGGTTCCCGAACTGGGAGAGCAGATGCGCGCGGAACTGGAACGTATCCAGACCGACAGCAAACTCTCGCGCGATGTCAGGGAGATCGTCGGCAAGGCTCTGAATGGCTGAAAAACTCGCTATTTAGACGACAAGGGGACAGTTTTCGGGTAAACTGTGTGGAATTCCATTCAACCTGGAGCTCCTGACGCGTGACCAACGGTGACACTATCACTGCCCCGCCTTCCCCGGAGCAGCGACTGCTCGAGGCCGCCCGGGTTTTCAGCGCCTGTCGCGGACACGGCGAACTTTTTGCCGCCCTCGGCCGGTTGCTGCCCGGGTTCTGCCGCGGCCGCAGCTGGCAACTCTGGCTGCGCGATCAACTGACCGGTGACTGGCGACCGGCGGACGGCTCCGCGGCCAACCTGCAACAGGCCGCCGAACCGCTCTCCACCCTGGTCAAGGCGGTTGCCGATTCCGGTGAGCCGCGGGACGCGCCGGAAGCCCCGGCTTCCTGCAACTACTGGCTGCCGCTGCCGGGAGTCGCCGAAATCATCGGGGTTCTCGGTGTCGAATGCGGCGCTCCCGCAGATCCCGAGGTGGTGACGAGTCTGGCGTTGCTGAGCGAGCTGCTCGGCAACACCCTGGAACTGATGCTGCTGCTCGAACAGTTGCAGAAACAGAATATCACCGACGATCTGACCGGACTGTACAATGCCCGCCATTTCCGCGAGCTGGTCGACTACGAACTGGAACGCGCCCGCCGCTACGGCAATGACCTGTCACTGGTCTTTCTTGATCTGGATTTTTTCAAAAAGGTCAACGATGCCCACGGACACCTGGTCGGCAGCCGCCTGCTGACCGAGGTCGGTCATTTCATCATGCAGCACACCCGGCGGGTCAATCTCGCCTGTCGCTACGGCGGGGATGAGTTCGTACTGCTGCTCCCTTCAACAAGCAAAAGCGGCGCCCTGACCATGGCCGAAATCCTGCGCCTTGACCTGCGCAGCCAGCGCTTCGAGGCCGGCGCGCCGACACCGATCACCATCACCGCCAGTTTCGGGGTTGCCAGTTACCCCGATGACGCCCGCAGCGCCAGAGACCTGATTCACCTCGCCGATGAAGCCATGTACCGGGTCAAGGCCTCCGGTCGCGACGGCGTTGCCGGCAGCTGACCCGTACTGAACTCGTCACCGGCGGAGAGCACAAACCCGCTGATTCAGCTTCAATGATGACCGTTCGGCCGGTATTCAATGGCCAGCAGGGTCAGATCATCGGGCGGTGACTGACCACCGGAAAACTGATCCAGCACCTTCATCACCATCTCCAACTGATCATCCAGAGGGTTGTCGACACCATTTTCAAGCAGGTCGAAAAAACGCTCCTCCCCGAACAATTCACCACCGGGGTCCGGCAGCTCGGTCACCCCGTCCGAGTAGAGAAACAGGCGATCACCGGGGTTGAGCTGCAGCCGGTCCTCCTCGAAAGGAACCAGTCCCCCCATGCCGACCAGGGTGCCGCCGACATCGAGGGTTTCGACCGTTCCGTCCCGGCGGACCAGCAGTGGCGGCGGATGACCGGCGTTGCAGTAACGGACCTGTCCGCTGTTCGGATCGAGCAGCAGGTAGGCCATGGTGAAAAACTTCTCGAAACGCTCGTAGGGATATTCCCGGTCGAGTTCAGTGATCACCTCGGCCGGGGTCGAAAGCCGATAATGGGGGGGATGATCGAGGGGCTGCTTGATCAGCTGGCTGGTATGCGGCGACAGGCTCTGGTAGACCGAGACGGTCACCATCGCCGCCGATACGCCGTGACCGCTGACATCGAGCAGATAGGCCATCAGGCTGTCTTCAGCCACCTGGCGGAGATGGAACAGGTCGCCGCCGACCGTTTCGCAGGGCCGGAAGCGCCAGGCGAAACGGAAGCTGTCGCTGCGGGGCAGAAAATTGGGCAGCAGCGACTGCTGAATGATCGCCGCCGAGCGCAAGCCCTCGCGCAGTTCGATCTTTTTCGCCTCCAGACGGCCGGCGAGCAGGTCACGTTCCTCGCGCAGACGGACCAGCTCCAGTTGCAGACGCACCTGGTCAAGCACCAGATCCCGCTGTTCGGCTGACAGCAGCGGACCACTGCTCCAGGGTGCCAGTGTGCGCATCCGGTCCGGGTCCATGCCGAGTGAGGAGAAAAGCAGGCAGGGGATTTCTCCGGTGAGACACCCCTGGGCCAGGGGCTCAAGATCGGTCATCGGATCAGCCGCAAGGTCGAGATCGAGGAGCAGCAGGTCGGGAAAACGGCTGAGCGCGGTCTGAGCGGTACCCAGGTTATCGGCCGTGGTCACCGAAAATCCGGCATCCTGCAGCAGCCCCGCCAACTCTTCACCGAGGGGAGCGGCACTATGCGCGATCAGCAATTCTTCGGCCATGATCAACGGTCTCCAACAAGGTCTGCACAGCCTTCTTATCGGCGCTGCGAACAGATTTGATTAGCCCGCAGCTTTAAAATACCGAGGCCAGCCGTTCAAACGACTTGCCCAACCGGGTCGAGACCGCCAACAGCACCCCCTGCAGCAGGCGCACCGAAAGTTCCGGGGCTTCACGGGTCAGGCGCTGAAAATTCTCGCGCGATAAAAGCAGCAGATCAGCATCCTCCAGCGCCGCCACGGTCACGAACCGTTCATGGCCGCTGAGCAGACAGAGTTCGCCGACGATGCTTCCCTTGCCGTAGATGCCGACAATCACGTCCTTGCCGGGGAATTCCGTCTGTTTGCGAATTTCCAGCCGCCCGGAAACGATGAAGGCCAGGCAGTCGCACGCGTCCCCTTCCCGCCAGAGCACTTCACCGGCGGCAACTTTTCGGCATTCGAGCAATTCGGAAATGATCGGAGAGTCTTCCTGGCGTAGAAAATAGAAACTCAGCTCACCCTTGAGCCGTTCACAGAAACATTCTGAATCATGGGTCATGACAACTCCTGACAAGACGCCGAAGGATTCCGGAACCGTCCTGTTTTCAGATTATCCCAAATTCACCGACTGTTTTGCGGACCGAGGGTGGCGGGACGGGTGGAGATGCGAGGCGCCGTGCCGATTCGAGCGGAAACGTAGCCGAGCTACGTTGAGCAACGAATCGGTGAAGGCAACGAAGCAGATTCATCCGTAACGTCAGCCGAATCCCGGAATTGCCGGTGGATTTGGGTTTATTTACGCCCCTTGACAGGGGCCTTTGCGAAGATTAAGTTTTTCCTGTTTGGCCGCCCCCGGTTGATTCCGAAACCACGACAAGGGCGCGAACAAGGGAAAATCACCTTCCCGGCAATGTCCCACGGAGATCAAACTATGGAATGGTACATCGAGGCCGAGTCCCTGCGCAAGGCATTCGGCACCTTGACAGCGGTCGACGATCTCTCCTTCCAGGTCGCGCCCGGCGAGGTTCTCGGTTTTCTCGGCCCCAACGGCGCCGGAAAATCGACCACCATGAAGATGCTGACCGGCTTCCTCACTCCCGACAGCGGCAACGCCCGCATCTGCGGTATCGATGTCGGTCGGCAGCCGGTAGCCGCCAAGGCCCGGCTCGGCTATCTTCCGGAAGGAGCCCCGCTC
This sequence comes from Geothermobacter hydrogeniphilus, assembly GCF_002093115.1. Taxonomy (NCBI): domain Bacteria; kingdom Pseudomonadati; phylum Thermodesulfobacteriota; class Desulfuromonadia; order Desulfuromonadales; family Geothermobacteraceae; genus Geothermobacter; species Geothermobacter hydrogeniphilus. The sequence continues at coordinate 29,452 of NZ_NAAD01000006.1, forward strand.
TACCCGGAGATGACCCCCGCCGGCCTGCTCGCCTTCATTGCCGCCATCCGCGGACTGCGCGGTGACGCGAAGGACCACCGACTTGCACAGGTGGCCGAACAGGTCCAGCTCAAGGAAGTCTGGCGGCAGCCGATCGAAACCCTCTCCAAGGGATTCAAGCGCCGCGTCGGCCTGGCCCAGGCGATCCTGCATGATCCCGAGGTGCTGATCCTCGATGAACCGACCGACGGCCTCGACCCCAACCAGAAACACGAGGTGCGCCGACTGGTGCGGCAGATGGCGGAAAAAAAAGCGATCATCATCTCCACCCACATCCTCGAAGAGGTCGACGCCATCTGCAGCCGGGCGATGATCATCGATCGCGGGCGCATCGTCGCCGACGGCACCCCCGATGAACTGCGTGCCGGCTACCCGAGCCTCGAAGCGATGTTCCGCGACCTGACCGGAAAAGGCCGGGAGGATGCAGCATGAAAAACCTGTGGCCCCTCTTCAAACGTGAACTGGCCGGCTACTTCGTCACCCCGCTGGCCTATGTCTTTATCGTCATCTTCCTGGTCCTGACCGGAGTTTTCACCTTCTATCTCGGCGGTTTTTTTCAGCGCGGCCAGGCCGACCTGCAGGCCTTTTTCCTCTGGCATCCCTGGCTGTTCCTGCTGCTGGTCCCGGCCCTCGGCATGCGTCTCTGGGCCGAAGAACGCAAGACCGGCACCATCGAACTGCTGCTGACCCTGCCGGTTTCCATGACCGAAGCAGTGCTGGCCAAGTTTCTCGCCGCCTGGGCAATGATCGCCATTTCCCTGGCCCTGACCTTTCCGATCTGGATCAGTGTCAACCTGCTCGGTAATCCGGACAACGGCGTCATCATCGCCAACTACCTCGGCAGCCTGCTGATGGCCGGGGCCTACCTGGCGGTCGCCGCCTGCCTCTCGGCCACCACCCGCAACCAGGTGATCGCCTTCGTTCTCTCGACCCTGGCCTGTTTCGCCTTTCTGCTCGCCGGTTTCCCGCTGGTACTCGACTTCTTCCGCCCCTGGCTGCCGCAGGCGGCCCTCGACGCTATTGCCTCGCTCAGTTTCCTGAGCCATTTCGAAACCATCACCCGCGGGATGATCGACCTGCGTGATCTGCTCTTCTTTGTCAGCTTCATCCTCCTCTGGCTCTACCTCGGCGCCTGGGTGATCAGCCGCAAAAAAGCCTCGGGAGGATACCGAACCCGGTCCGGATCAGGCCTTTTCTCCCGTGGCGGCCTGTTGGGCGCCCTGTTGCTGTTCCTGCTGCTCAACGTCGCGGTTTCGCCGCTGCTGCGCGGTCTGCGGCTCGACCTCACCGAACAGCGACTCAATACCCTCTCCAGCGGGACCCGCCACATCCTCGCGGGAATCGACAAACCTCTCTCCCTCAAGTTCTTTCTCAGCAGGGAACAGATCAAGCAGGTTCCCGGCCTGGAAAGTTTCGCCGAACGGGTCGCCACCCTGCTCGACGAATACGCCAATCTCGCCGACGGCAGGCTGACCATCGAACAGATCGACCCCGAACCCTTCTCCGAAGCCGAGGATGAAGCGGTCCGGTTCGGCCTGCGGGGGGTGCAGATCACCGCCGGCGGCGACAGCATCTATTTCGGACTGGTCGGGGAACTTGACGGCCGCCGCAAGGTGATTCCCTTCTTTCAACCGGAACGGGAGCGGTTCCTTGAATACGACCTGAGCCAGCTGCTCTACCAGCTCGTCCATCCGAAAAAGCTGGTGGTCGGCCTGCTCTCCGGAGCCCCCATCGAAGGCGGCTTCACCCCCGGACCGAACCCGCGCATGCAGCGGCCCTGGCTGATCCTCGACCAGCTGCGCCGACAGTTCGAGATCCGCACTCTGCCGCGAACTGCTGAGCCGATCGCCGACGACGTCGATCTGCTGATGCTGGTTCACCCGGCCGGGCTCGATGCCGAAACGCTCTATGCCGTCGATCAGTACCTGTTGCGCGGCGGCAAAGCCCTGATCTTCGCTGATCCCTTGAGTGAAGCCTCCGCCGAAGGCAACCCGGCCGGCGCCATCAACAGCAACCCCGATTTCGAGCGACTGCTGGCCGCCTGGGGAATCGCAATGGAACCCGGCAAGGTGGTCGGCGACCTGCCCCAGTCACACAAGGTCAACTACCAGGGACGACTCCGCAGCATGCAGATCAATTACCTGCCCTGGCTGAATATCGGCCGGAATTCCCTGGCGGACGATGACGTGATCACCAGTCAGCTCGGCAATCTCAATCTCGCCACCGCCGGCGCCCTGCGCCCCCTCAAGGGCGCGAAAACAGTCTTTACCCCGCTGATCAAAAGCAGCGACCAGGCGATGCTGATCGACGCCGCCAAAATCGCCTTCGCGCCCAACCCGGCCAAGCTGCTGGCGGATTTCAAACCCGCCGGAAAACCCTTCGTGCTTGCCGCCCGTATCGACGGTGAAATCGTCAGCGCCTTCCCTGAAGGAAGACCGAAAGCGGCGACGGAAACGAAAGCCGCCGCAAAGGAGAAAAAACCGGTTGCCGAGCACCTGGCGAAAAGCAAAGGTCCGGTCCACCTGGTCGTCATCGCCGACTCCGACCTGCTGCAGGACCGCTTCTGGGTGCAGGCGACCAGTGTCTTCGGCGGCAGCCTGGCGATCCCCATCTCGGCCAACGCCGACCTGGCGGCCAACGCCATCGAATCCCTCGGCGGCAGCCCCGATCTGATCTCGGTGCGCAGCCGCGGCAGCTACCGGCGCCCATTCACCCTGGTTGCAGAACTGCAGCGCAAGGCCGAGATGCGCTTCCGCGCCAAGGAACAGGAACTGACCGACAAGCTGCGTGAAACCGAAAGCAAGCTCAATGAACTGCAGCGCGGACGCGACGATTCCGGCGCCACCACCCTGACCGCCGAACAGCAGCGGGAACTGGACCGCTTCCTCGCCGAAAAGGTCAAATTCCGCAAGCAGCTGCGGGCCGTGCAGTACCAGCTGCGGGCCGAGATCGACAACCTCGAAGCGATGCTTAAAGTCTTCAACATCCTCTTCGTTCCCGGCCTGATCGCCCTGATCGCGTTCGTCGCATGGGTCATCCGGCGGGCCAGGGGAAGAGAATATTAGGCTGATGAAAAACGCCCATCTGCTGCGTTGTCCACGTCCCCGCGTCAACGACGTACCTTCCGGTACGCCTTATGCCGCGGGGACGTGGACGCCTTGCATCTGGACATTTTTGCTCAGCCTGGAGAACGTGACGTTTTCAATCCCCTGCTGACAATCGCCGCTGCCAATCGACGGACTCGTCCTTGACCTGCGGCCGGCGGCGCAGTAAAGTGGGGCCGTCAATAGCTGATAAAAGGAGTCAGATATATCATGTCCGATCACGAAAACTGCGACAGCTGCGGGGTCTCCTCCTGCGGCGCCAGAGATCGCAAGCCCCAGGAGAATGATGAACAGTTCCAGGCCCGGCAGCGGCTGGAACGCAACCTCTGCCAGATCGACAACAAGATCCTGGTAATGTCCGGCAAGGGCGGGGTCGGCAAAAGCACCACCGCCCTCAACCTCGCCCTGGCCCTGGCCAAAGAGGGCAAAGCGGTCGGCCTGCTTGACGTCGACCTGCACGGCCCGAGCCTGCCGACCATGCTCGGCATGGCCGATCAGCGCCCCCACGCCACCGAAGAAGGCATCATCCCCCTCGAATTCCAGGGTCTGCGGGTGATGTCGATCGGTTTTCTGCTGGAACAGAGCGATCAGGCGATGATCATGCGCGGCCCGATGAAGCATGGCGCCATCCAGCAGTTTCTCGCCGACGTCGTCTGGGGACCGCTTGATGTCCTGGTTATCGACTGCCCGCCCGGCACCGGCGACGAACCTCTTTCCGCCGCCCAGCTGCTCGGCCGGGGAGCCGACACGGTGATCGTCACCACCCCGCAGGATGTCGCCCTGGTCGATGTCGAGAAATCGATCAGCTTCTCCCGCCAGCTCAACATCAACATCCTCGGCATTATCGAGAACATGGCCGGCTTCGTCTGCCCGCACTGCGAGGAGGTCACTGACCTGTTCGGCCGCGGCGGCGGCGAAAAACTCGCCGACAAGACACAGGTGCCCTTCCTCGGCCGCATCCCCCTCGATCCGCGCATGGTCGTCGCCGGAGATTCCGGCAAACCCTTCATCCTCGACCATCCCGACACCGAGGCGGCAAAAGCATTGCAGCACGTGGCGCAGACCGCCATCGAAAAGATGGAGAATGCGGCCTGAATCTAGTACCATGTAACCCATAATCTTTCGCATCTTGCTGGTTATTTTCCGCGTCAACTGCGTTGCGCCTCACCGCTTCATAGCTACAGCTATGCAGCGGAAAGCGCGCCTTGTCGACACGGAAAATCCCGGCGCAATATTACGAAATCCTATGAGTTACAAGGTACTAGTGTGGAAAAATGAACCGTAACGGCACCGGCCGCCCCTTCATCGGGGCGGCCGGTGCCGTTTCAGACGATGGGCACCAGACTCTCGGCAGCCCAACCACCAGACAGCCTTCCTCTGCGCCGTTGGCAACGGTCTGGTCCACTCCTGCACACCCCGCGTCAACCCCACCGCGACTCATGGCGATGATCCCCACCGGACATGCGGTGGCCTGCTGGTCACAGTCGACGGCAAAGGTCGATACAATCCCCGTAGGGAGATTGATTCTTCTAAAAACCAGCTCTGTGATACTTGAAAATCATTTTTTTTAGACTACATTAGTAATTAATTATATCAGTTGAAAATCTGAGATCGCCGTGGTGCATCACAGCAACACGGCTCAGAAAATCAAAGGATCCGAAAAACGCGGATTCAAAAAGAGAATTCCACGCCGGAGTGATGTCTGAAACCACGTCCATTTTTATCGACCAGCAAAAAATCGCTGATCGGAAGACTTCGCGTCGCCCTGCCCATTATGAAGAAGAACAGAAAAATGACGGTTGATAGCAGACATAATTTAAAGGATGCGTTAAGTCGCACAAAGAGAGTGTTGTCAACAGTTATCAAATGCCATGGTGTGCTGGTAACTTCTACGACAGAAGATGAAATATATAAACAAATATGCAGGATTATAGTTGCTGACGGCAAATACCGGCTGTCATGGATCGGGATACCAAAAGATGACGATGATAAGAACGTTGTTCCAGCTGCATATGAGGGCGTCGGGAAAGAATATATAGACTCTTTAACAATTCATTGGAAAGCCGATGAATATGGCATGGGACCAACAGACATCGCCATACGTACAAAAAAAACACAGATAAACAACAACATAAACAACGAAAAAAGCTACGAACCATGGCATGAACGCGCAATAGAACATGGATACAGGTCATCAATATCAATACCATGCACTATAGAAAATAGAGTGCTATGTACACTGAATATATATTCAGAAGAACCAAATACTTTCGATAAGCAGGAAGTCGACCTGTTGGAGGAGTTGGCAAAAGACATCGCCTATGGTGTAGAAAACATAAAAACAATCGATGAAAAAATAACTTTACAAAATGAGCTTAAAACAACACTCACCCAGCTTGTCGAAGCCATTGCTCTTACCGCGGAGAAAAGAGATCCCTACACAGGTGGGCATCAAAAGCGCGTGGCGAAACTGGCGACTGCCATCGCCGATGATTTATCCTGGAGCGATGATCGTATCGAAGGGCTCTATTTAAGCGGTCTGATTCATGACATAGGGAAAATATACGTCCCAGCTGAAATATTAAACAGGCCCGGCATGTTGACTGACGCCGAATTCTCCATAATCAAAACCCATCCTCAGATTGGCTATGAGATCGTGTCAAATGTCAGATGCCACTACCCTATTAAAGAAATAATCCTTCAGCATCATGAACGCATAGATGGTTCCGGTTACCCTCACGGCCTGAGCCATAATCAAATTATCCCCGAAGCAAAGGTCCTCGCAGTCGCGGATGTAACGGAAGCCATTTTGTCACACCGCCCCTACCGACCGGCACTGGGGGTCAACGCGGCAATAGAAGAGCTCAAGAGGGGACGTGAGTCTATCTACGACCCAGCAGCGGTCGATATATGCACGAGGCTCATGAATGGCGGCGGTTTTCAATGGGAGTAAGCGCCCCCCTATCTATTTTGTCAACGTCATATCTTTTTCTTTGACATCCCCTGCCGGCACAGAGATGGTTTTCACCTGACACGCTATTTATGTCCCCGGGATCCCAAAGGCCTCAACGTGAACCTCCAGTTGCCGTTTTCTTTTCGCCTTTGGCCTCTGGGATGCCTGCCTGCCTGCCCTCCTCGCCCTCCTTCTGTGCGGCACCGACACATCTGGCGCCGTAGCCCGCAACCACCGAGGCAACGCCGAGAGCTCCCTGTTCACCGCTGAGTACTCACCCGACAGGGCGAGGTCATCGCGATCACGAAAAACGCTCTTTCAATGGCGCAACGAAACATCTTTTTCGGCCACAACCGACCGCGATCAACCATTTGTAACCGACCGACCCGACTTTACCGAGGCCGCCACAACCGTGGGCCGGGGTGTTGCCCAGATCGAATTCGGCTACACCTATACCTACAACAGCGATAATGGCGAAAGAACCAGGTCACAGTCCTTCGGGCAACCGTTGTTGCGCTACGGTCTCCTGGCCGACTGGCTGGAATTCCGCATTGCCCTGTTCCCGACCGTGACCCGCATCACAACCGCCGGGGAATCAACCACTTCAAGGGGAACCGAAGATTTGTACATCGGTTGCAAAATTGCCCTGACCGAACAACAAGGCATGCTGCCGGAGATGGCCTTGATCCCGCAAACGAACATCCCGACCGGCAGCGGTTCCTTGAGCTCAAACGAACTGGAACCGGGTCTGAACTGGGCCTATGCGTGGGACGTCAACGATTTGATCTCGGCTGCCGGATCAACCCAGGGGAACCGCAGGATCGACGACAGCGGTGAAGCCTACCTGGAGTTTGCCCAATCCTGGACCGTCGCCTACCACCTGGCAGACAAACTCGGCGCCTACACGGAATGGTTTGCTTTTTTTCCCTCCGGAGCCGACACTGCAAGAGTTCAGCATTACGGCAACGGCGGGCTGACCTGGCTCGTCAGCGATAATATGCAATTTGACGTATTTGCAGGTATCGGACTCAACGATGCCGCTGACGACTATTTTTTCGGCAGCGGTTTTTCCATCCGCTTCGGACAGGGCATTGAATAACAACTCCCGGAAATCCGTTTCATCGAAGGTGCTGCTTTTTACAACGGGCGCCCTCGTTGCCTTTGCCGGCAACTCGATTCTCTGCCGGCTGGCCCTTGGCGGGGGTTGGATTGATGCTGCCGGTTTCACCTGTATCCGACTGATTTCCGGCACCCTCGTCCTGCTGTTGATCCTGCGATTGTCTGCACAAAAAAGGGCGTCGATATCATCCGGCAACGCGCTCTCGGCAATCACTCTTTTCGGCTACGCGGCAGCATTTTCCTTCGCCTACCTGACACTCGCAGCCGGAACCGGGGCCCTGATCCTGTTCGGTGCCGTCCAGATAACCATGATAGCCGCCGCCATCCTCTCGGGAGAACGGCTTACCGGGACAGAATACGTCGGCGTCTCACTGGCCTTCGGGGGACTTGTCTACCTGCTCTTCCCCGGTGTCACGGCCCCGTCCCTGGCGGGATCTCTGCTGATGACCGCCGCCGGGGTCTGCTGGGGGATTTATTCCCTGCGTGGCCGCGGCCGTGGGAATCCACTGGCGGAAACAACTGTCAACTTTGTCCTCTCCCTGCCGCTTGCCGTTCTTCTCATTTTCCTTTTCCCCGGCCACAGCCATCTTTCCCTCCGGGGAATTCTGCTGGCGGGCCTGTCCGGCGGTCTGGCATCGGGCATCGGCTATGCAGTCTGGTACGCGGCGATCAGGGAGATGACGACAACCACGGCCTCGGTCGTCCAGTTGGCGGTCCCGGTCCTCGCGGCCGGGGGCGGAGTCATCTTTCTCGACGAGGAGATCTCCACCCGCCTGATCATCGCCACCATCATTATTCTCGGCGGCATAAGCCTGGCCGTCTTCAATCACGGAAATCTGCCTGCAACAGGAGCGCCCCATGAATCCACTGGAAATGATGAAAAGCCGACGCAGTATCCGCCAATTCGAGGAGAGAGAGATCGCGGATGAAACCTTGAACCAGATCCTCGAAGCCGCGCGCTGGGCCCCCTCCTGGGCCAACACCCAGTGCTGGGAAGTCATCCTGGTCAAGAACCCGGGTCTCAAACTTAAGCTGCAGCAGCTGCTGACCGACAACAACCCGGCGGCCCGGGCCATGACCCGGGTCCCGGTCATCATCGCACTCTGCGGGAAACTTGAAACGTCCGGATTCTACAAGGGGAGTGCCTACACGAAATTCAAGGACTGGTTCATGTACGACCTGGGCATTGTCACCCAGAATATTTCCCTGGCCGCCCATGCTCTCGGCCTCGGGTCCGTGGTGGTCGGCGCCTTCGACCACGACAAGGCGAGAGGCATACTCAACATCCCCGACGGCTATGAGCTTGTTTCCCTCATCCCCATCGGTTATCCACACAAAATCCCCGCCCCGCCGAAGAGAAAAGAACTCGCGGACTTCACCCACCTGGACCGTTTCAGGACCGACCCATGAGACAGGTCAACGCGGAAAATTCAGGTTCTCCACCAGACCGGTCACCACCAGCACCACAATCGGCAACGGCAGCTGGCCGCGCATCTCCCAACCTTCCTCATTGCCCTTGCCGAAGGGAACGCAGACGCCGCTGCGCAATTCCCAGCCGTTGGTGATTGACCGACCGTAGGGCTTGATATTGTTGCCCTGCACCTGGTAGCCGGAGAGCAGCGAGCCCCGGCAGGGCCTGAGAATATTGCGATTCCACTCGTAGCCCCGGCTGCGGGCACCGCCGCTGGGAGTCAGGTACTGGCCGTCAAACTCCCAGCCACTGCGCAACGAACCGCCGAAGGGTTTGAGCAGCCTGCCGTTCCATTCATAACCGTCAAGCAGCGAGCCGCCAAACCGTTTGATCGTCGCCAGAGCCATCCGCTCGTCAGTCCTGCTTCAAATTGGCCTTGTAGCGTTTCAGCCACTCCTGGAACTCCTCTTCCTCGTGCTTGAGTTCAAAGGGGTTGACCAGACCGCGACGCAGGGAAATGGCGACCGCCCGGTTGCGCAGGTTGAAGGCATCACCGACCCCTTCAGACTGAAACTGCTCCTGATCGGCGCCGAGCTTGCTGTACAGGGAATTGAGACGGCTCTGCACCCCGCGCCGGGAAAGATAGCGACGCTGGGCAATGAGATTGTCGGTCAGGCCGAGCGAAATGTCCACCAGCGCCTCATACTCGATATCGGAGAGCGCGGTCTGGGCATGGCCGGTCCGGCCCTGGACCTTGCGCACCTCGGGGTCGATCCAGCACTGTTCGTCACAGAGGACAGTACGGATGGCGGTCGAGATCCGCTCGGAGGGGTTGGATTTGAGAATGTAACCGTAGACCGTCTCCGGCGGCACGATACGCAGCAGCGAACGGACATACATCTCATCCTTGTACTGGCTCCAGAAAACGATGCGCGCGTCGGGCTTGCGCTGCCAGAGGGCGCGGGCGAACTCGATGCCGTTCATCTCCGGCATCTGAATGTCGCTGATCACCAGCGGAACATCATTCAGCTCCAGTGCCAGTTCGAGCGCGTTGAGGCCGTTCTGGGCACGAAACAGTTCAATCTCTTCATCCCAGTGACCGAGCATCTGCTCGAGAAATTCATAATCCTTCGGATTGTCTTCAGCGATGAGAATCTGCATGCTCATTTTGGCTCCCCTGTTGGCCTGCCGGGCGTACCGGCAGGGTCAATTCAAAACGGGTTCCGGTTGAAAAACGTGATTTCTTCCACTCGACCCGGGCACCGATGGTCCGCGCCCGTTCGCGAATATTGTTCAGGCCGCGGCCGCCGGAGGAAACCTGGTCCGGCAGACCGATGCCGTTGTCCTCGACCACCATCACCAGCTTTCGTCCCTGACGTTCCAGGCAGAACTCGCAGCGGCTGGCCTGGGCATGCTTGACGACATTGTGCAGGGCCTCGACCGCCACCCGGTAGAGGGTCAGGCTGACCAGGCGCGGCATCTTCAGGTTATGCAGTTCGGGCTGCAGGTAACAATGGTACTTGAGCGTCCCGCCTTTGCTCTGCAGCTGTTCGATATGGGACTCAAGGGTCGGCCCCAGACCGAGGATTTCGAGTGACTGCGGATGCAGATTGTTCATCACCTCGCGCAGGTTGGACATGGTTTTCTGCAATTCTTTCTCAAGCTGCCCGGCCCGTTCCGGGTCGGGATTTTTTTCCATCTCCTGCAAGCCGCGCAACACCGACGAGAGGTCGGCAAGGGTCTGGTCATGGAGATCCATGGCAATCCGCCGCCGTTCCTCTTCGGCCCCCTCAAGCAGCTTCTCGGTACCGACCACGCGGATCAACTGTTCAGCCATGCGGTTGATCGAGAGCGCCAGGTCATCCAGTTCGTCCCGCACCAGCTCCGGCTCCTTGGGCGGCGTCAGCTGCCCGCGGGCAACCTTGCCGGCACTGTCGGAAAGCGCCTGGATGCGCCGCAGGATGCGCCGCGCCAGGGTCAGGGAAAGAAAGATACCGATCAGGATTGCCACGCCGAGAACCACGATTGAAACAAAGGTGGTACGCTCGACCAGGGCATCGATATCCTGCGTGTGGACCTCGCGCAGGCGTTCACGTTCGCTGCGGATCAGTTCCGAAAGCTTTTCCAGCTCGGGGCGGAGACTCTTCAGCGCCGCCTTGAACCGCTCTCTGTCGAAACCCTGCTCGGGATCAAGATCGGAGACCGCCTGGCGCCAGTGTTTCTCCGTCTCGTCGGACAGGGTGACAATGCTGAGAATCCTCTGCGCCGCACCGGCCAGATGGGCATGCAGCTCCTCCATCTCCTCAAGCCGTCCGACATCGACCATCGGGGTGCGCCCCAGACGGGCCACCAGGGCTTCCATCCGCTGGCTGGCGAGGTCGGCCTCGGCCATGGCGATGAAGAGAGTTCCCACCTTGCGCTGCGCCTGGCGTTTGACCGACAGGTCCCAGTAGGTGTACTGCAGGAACGCCAGCAGCAGACTCATCAGCAGCAAAACGATGGCCGGGGCGAGGATGATCTGATGTTTAAGGGCAAGACGCATGAACTACTCTCTTAACATAACGACCGATGATTGCCACTGTGCTTTGCCACAGGTGAGCCGATTCCCTGCTGATTCAGGCATCATTTTATCAAACCCCGGAGGTTTCGGGATTCATCCACCCGCCGCGGCCGCTTCCCGCCGCGCCCGCTCGGCTTCACGCCAGAGCGCCCGTGGCTGATCCTGGTATCGCGGTGAGTGATGAAAAACCAGCAATCGCCCGACCCCGGCCCGGCCGGCAGCCTCTCCGGCGAGACGCGCGGTCAGGTGGTTACGCTTCCGGGCCCGCTCGACGTCACAATGCAGAAAAGGCGCCTCGATCGCCAGCAGATCGGCCCCACGAGCCAGGCTGACCACCCGGTCCAGGTTCGCCTCCGTCGGCTGCAGGTCGGTGACATAGCAGACCTTGACCCCGGCGCGACTGCGGGCAATCTCTCCGGACAGTTCGTCGAGACGATAGTCACGCATCCCGCCATCGGCAAGTGGTGCCTGAAGCCGGGTATCCCCCGGCGCCTGCTCGCGCAGCAGGCGCTTGAAGTTCCCCAGCCAGGGGCCGGCAAGCAATCCGCAGCGCTGCAACGCGACAACGTCAATCACGACCTGCCGTCGCTGCTCAAAACGGAACCCGAGCGACAGGACCCCGCCATGATCGAACGGCAACGCGCTGACCCGGTCATCCCGTCCGCGGCAGAGCCAGCCATCCTGCTGATCGACAGGCGGCAACTCCTCCAGGACAAAGGCACGGGCGGCAGAGAACTGCGCGCAGCGCCCGAGTCTCTCGGACCACTCGGTAACCCGCAGCACAAAAGGAAAATTCTCCAACAGTTTCCAACTGTAACCGCGCAGGCGATGGTCGATCTGCGCCACCAGTCCCGGGGGACCATAGAGCTGCAGGCACAGGTCACGATAAAGAGAGAGACGCAGCAGCTGGTCGAACCCGGCCAGGTGATCGATGTGAGCGTGACTGATAAAGACCCGTCGCACCTTGAGACAGGCCCGCGGAGCAAGCGGATGGAGGTCTCCGCAATCGAACAACAACGCGTCGGGCTGATGCGGCAGACGCAGATAGAGGGCCGGGTCGCCGAAGGGACCGTTGACCAGACGAAAAAAAACGCGCCCGTCCATCTACCTCTGCCGAATCGCTTCACGACCGAGCAGCGAAGGTCCCGCAATCGGCAGGTCGACACGAAAAGTGGTTCCGACCCCCGGCATCGACTGGACATCGATATGCCCCTCGTGGGCATCCACTACCCATTTGACGATTGCCAGCCCGAGGCCGGCTCCCCCGACCGCCCGGTTGCGCGCCTCATCGACGCGGTAGAAACGTTCGAAAATATACGGCAGATGGTCGGCAGGAATACCGATGCCGGTATCACTGATACTGATCACCGCACGATCCCCATCCAGGTGCAGGCTTATTTCCACCCTCCCCGGCGCCGGTGTGTACTTGACGGCATTGGTAATCAGGTTGAGAAACAGCTGCCGCAACCGCAGCTCATCGCCCTGAACCAGCACCTCGCCATCAACCTCCAGGTTGAGCACCACGTCCAGGCTCGGATCCTCGCGCAGGGAACTGCCCCGCAGGTAAATCTCCTGCATCAGGTCGGAGAGGCTGACCGGTTTTTTCTCCAGAGGCAGACCGCCCGAATCACTCTTCGCCAGCAGCAGCAGATCCTCGATGATCCGCTCCATGCGGTTGATCTCCTCAAGGTTGGACTCGAGCATATTACGGAATTCCTCCGGGGTCTTGGCCCAGCGCAGGGCGACCTCGGTTTCCCCCTTGAGAATGGTCAGTGGAGTGCGCAGTTCGTGGGAAGCATCGCCGGAAAACTGTTTGACCCGACCGAAGGATTCTTCCAGGCGCGCCAGCATTTCGTTGAAGGTTGCGGCCAACTCGGCAATTTCACGACCGGCATTACCGACCGTGAGTCGCTCCGAGAGATTCTCGGCATTGATGCGCCGCATCGAACGGGTGATGCGCAACACCGGCGCAAGAGCACGCCCGGCCAGAAACCATCCACCCAGGGTGATCAACAACAGCAGCAGCGGACTGAAGGTGGCCAGCACCATCCGCAAACGCTCCAGGGCGCTTTCAACATCGCGGGTGTGGGCGCCGACCTGCACCACGCCAACCGTTTCCCCCCCGATCTCAAGCGGCAGGTTCAGCAGCCTCACACCGGCAAAAGGAGCCGCGGCCAGGGACTCCAGAACCGGAAGATGCTGTTTGATAACCTTGTCCCCGGCAGCGCCGAACGGCAGTCGGGCACTTTCAAGGTTGCGGGAAAAACAACGAATGTTTCCATTCAGGTCACGAATCTGGACAAATTCGCTCCAGCTGTGGCGACGCAGAAAATCATCCAGGGATTGGCAGCTGCCGACGACGGAAGAGGGCGGCACCTTGTCGCTGAGAGCATAGAAGGTGGCGACATCCTCGGCGATCAGCTTGAGACGCTGATCGAGGTGGGAATGCAGTTCCCGGCCCAGGTAGTAATGCCAGAAAAAGCCGCTGGCCGCCAGAATGACGGCCAGCGACAGGGCATACCAGAGAGTCAGTCGGGACCGCAGCGAACGGAACAAATCTTACCCCTGCTGCTTGAGCACGTACCCGATACCGCGCACCGTGTGGATCAGTTTCTGCTGGAAGTCGCGATCAACCTTTTTGCGCAGGTAATTGACATAAACGTCGATGATATTGGTGAAGGAGTCGAAGGTATAATCCCAGACATGCTCGGCAATCATAGTCCGAGTCAGTACCTGTTCCGGATTGCGCATGAAATATTCGAGCAGGGCATATTCCTTGGCGGTCAGGTCGATCTCCTTCTCACTGCGCCAGACCTTGTGGGTCACCGGATCGAGACGCAGGTCGGCAAAGGTCAGCTCGGCACCGCGGTCCTGGGAACCACGCCGCAACAGGGCCCGCACCCGGGCCAGCAACTCGGCGAAGGCAAAGGGCTTGGTCAGATAGTCATCACTGCCCGAATCGAGCCCGGAAACGATATCCTCCACCGTATCCTTGGCGGTCAGGCACAGCACGGGGGTGGTGATCTCCCTGGTCCGCAGTTCGCGAACCACCGAAAGACCGTCCATTTTCGGCAGCATCAGATCCATGAGAATCAGATCATAACGATTGCTTTGCGCCAGTGTCAGGCCCTCTTCGCCATCCCCGGCGACGTCAACACTGAAATTCTCCTCTTCCAGCCCACGCTTGATGAAACTGGCTACTTTTTTCTCATCTTCGACCACCAGGATTTTTGCGCTCATCGATTTTATTCTCCTTTGATCTGGGATACGCTCTCTATCTACGTCCATACATCGACAAAACCTACTTCATCTTCAGCTTGACCAACACTTCGTTGGCCGTCTCTTCGATCGCTTTGCCGGTCACGTCGATCACCACCCAGGGATTGCGGCGGAAATAAGCCCGTGAAAAGCGGATTTCATCCTCCACCCTGGCATAATCGGCATAGGCAAGACGCGGATCCTGCCCCAGGTGCTTCATCCGCGCGGCGCGGATCTCGACCAGACGCTGCGGGTCGATGACCAGACACGCCACCCGCCCCGGATCAATCTCCGCCAGTTCCGGCGGTGGCTCAATCCCGGGGACCAGCGGCACGTTGGCCACCTTCCAGCCACGGTGCGAAAGGTAGATCGACAACGGCGTCTTGCTGGTGCGCGACACCCCCACCAGCACGATATCAGCCTGCGGCAGGTGCCGCGTTTCCTGTCCGTCATCATGCTTGACGGTAAATTCCATCGCCTCTATTCGACGGAAATAGTCCTCATCCACACCATGCAGCAACCCCGGGGTCTCCTTCGGCGAAAGGCCGAAGAAGGCCGCCAGCTTGCGCAGCAGTGGAGTCAGCAGATCGATGGCCGGTAGTCCGAGCGCATCGCATTCGTCGCGCACCAGCCGGGCCAATTCACGATTGACCATGGTATAAACAACCAGGGCGCCCTTCTCCAGAGCGTCATCCAGAGCCTGATAGACCTGGCTCTTGGTGCGCACATTGCTGAAACGCAACAGCCGCACCTGTTTTTCCCGGAACTGGGAAAGGGCGGCGGAAGCCATCTTTTCCGCGGTTTCCCCGGTCGCGTCTGAGAGCAGGTAAACATGCTGCAACGGGGCCATAGCCACCCTCATGAAATTATCATTAGAGACAGTGTAGCATTCCTTTAATAATTCGCAAGAGGCCGCCTGTTCCAATGGCAAACCGGTTTCGACTCGCTACACCGACAAAAATATACCATCAATGTTAGCGACTCATTAAAAGACTTCGAAAAAGTACTGGCATCACCCTCATTTGTCAAGGCTCATAATGACTGAAAACCGAAAAACCGTCTCCGGCGTCACCATCAATGGATTGCCAAAGCAGTCATCCTTCTGCTAAACAGACATCATGAAACCACCATGGACCGAAATCACCCTGCAGGTTCCGGCAGCCGGCGTCGACCTGGTCAGCTATGTCCTGACGGACCAGGGAGCAGCCGGCGTCGTCACCGCGGTACACAAACTCGACACCTTCATCCCCCCCGCCCCCGACCAGCCGGATATCGGCGACCAGACCCTGCATGGATATTTTCCCGCGGTGGACAACAGCGAAGAGTTGTGCGTCCGGCTGCGGGCCGCCCTGGTCGACGTGGCACCGCTGATCCCCGGGCTCAACCCCGGAGACCTGCTCGTGCGACAGGTTGCCGAGGATGACTGGGCCGAAAACTGGAAGCAGCACTTCAAGCCCTTCCGGGTTGGTCCACTGCTGATCCGACCGACCTGGGAGCAGGAGCAGCCCGCAGCCGACGAAACATTGCTGCAGATCGACCCCGGCATGGCCTTCGGCACCGGCAGCCACGCCACCACCAGGCTCTGCCTCGAAGCCCTGGTCGCAATCTTCTCCCGGAAACCGCCCCGCAGGGTCCTTGATGTCGGCACCGGTTCCGGCATTCTCGCCATTGCCGCCGCCCTGCTCGGAGCCGGGCACGTGGTCGGCTGCGATATCGAAGAAGAGGCCTGCCGCGTCGCAAAGGCCAACGCCGTCCTCAACCGGGTCGAAGAGCGACTCGACCTGAATCTCACGCCGCTGGAAAAGATCCCCGGCCGCTTCGACCTGGTACTGGCCAACATCCTCGCCGAGGAAAATGTCCGGCTGTCCGCCCCGTTGCGCCGACACCTGGCGGATGAGGGCAGCCTGGTCCTTTCCGGTATCCTGGAGGAGAAAGTTCCCCTGGTACGGGAGGCTTTTGATCCCCTTTTCAACCGCCCGGCACAACTGCTGCTGCAGGAGGAATGGGCCTGCCTGGTGTACCGGGGCTAGAGTCGATGCGCCGCTTCTTTATCGACCCGCAGCTGCTCACCGAAGAACAGATCAGGCTGCCGGAAGAGATTCTGCGCCACCTGCGGGTTCTGCGACTACAGCCGGGGATGGAGATCGAACTGCTCGACGGCGCGGGACTGAGCTGCAGCTGCGAACTGCTCGAACTCGACCGCAGGCGAGGCCTGGCCAGAGTCAAAAAACGCCACCGGGTCAGTGAAAACACCCTGCCCCTGACCTTGCTGCAGGGTCTGCCGAAGGGGGACAAGTTCGACCTGGTGCTGCAGAAAGGGACCGAACTCGGCATCAGCCGCTTTGTCCCCACCCTCTGTGAACGCTGTCAACCGAGCGGCCGACCGCGGCTGCCACGCTGGCAGAGAATCATCCGTGAAGCCGCCCGCCAGTCCGGCCGGATGCTGCTGCCGGAGCTGGCGGAGCCCCTTCCTCTGGGCGATGCGCTGAATCGATGCCGCAGCGAACTGCGGCTGGTTCCCTGGGAGCAGGACACAACCCCGCTGCAGGCGGTCCTGCCCTCGACTGCGCCGCGGGATGCCGCCATCCTGATCGGCCCCGAGGGGGGATTGAGCGCCGCCGAGGTAGAAATGGCGCAGCAACAGGGCTTTATCCCGGTCAGTCTTGGTTCACGCATCCTGCGCACTGAAACCGCCGGATTTGCCGTGGCCGGAATTTTGCAGTATCTTTACGGGGATTTGGGAACCAACCGGGAGCGGTCGACTGGCGACAGCGACAGCTCTCTGAACAGACCCCGAAAAGGGCGGGGACTGTGATTGTTCGGACCCGTCCGGTCCGAACCTTTGAGCGGGAGGAGTGCCGATGAAATGTCCGAAGTGTGGATTCACCAGTTTTGATTTCCTCGACAACTGCAAAAAATGTGGCCAGGACCTGCAGAGCCACAAGCAGAAATTCGGTCTCCGCAGCCTGATTTTCCCCACTGTCGGCAAGAGTGAAGCCCCTGAAACGACAGCCGGGCCGGAGGGCAGTGAAGCCACAACGGCAACTGCCGACACCGATTTCGGCTTCGATTTCATGAGCGAAGAACCGACGGTCGCAGAAACCTCCGCGCCGCTAGAACCAGCCGATATTGCTGAGGAACCCGCGGCCGATGAACCACCTCCCCAACCGGAACCGGTCGCCGCGGAGAACGATGAGGCTCTGGATGACTTCAGTTTTGACGAAACCGAAGTGGCGACAGCGCCTGAGGATGAGGGCATCGAGCTGGCTGATGATTTCGATTTTGCCGCGACCGAAACTGAAGAAGATGCCGCGCTGGACACCGCGGAAACCATCGACGAAAACGACGAGTTCGCCTTTGCCGCCGCCGAAGACAGTATCGAGATAGCCGACGAAGGTGACGATCCCGATACAGACGAACCGGCCGCGGACCTCGACTTCGACGAAGTCGTCGAAGACCTTGATTTCAGCGAACCGGCCACCGGCGATGACGATCTCGAAGGCTGGGATGAAATCGAGGAGCCTTCCACCGACCAACAGCCGGAACCGGAGAAGACCACACCCGAGGAAACCCGGGAGCCCTCCGACCCTTTTGATTTACGGGGGTTCGCGGAAGCTGAGCGGGCCCCCGACTTCAGCCGGGCGATGACTGTCGACAACGATCAGGACCAGGACTCTGCCGACCCGGAAAACGCGGCAGAATCACCCCCTCGCGAGTTGTTTACCGAAGCCGAAGACTCCACCCCGGATGATGCAGTGGAAAAGCCCTTCGATTTCATGGGTGAAGAGACCGATCAGGGTGAAGAGGTTTTTTTCACCTCCACAGCAGAGAACGAAAAAACGGCCGACGAAACTGATGCCGTCCCGCTCGCCCCGTTCGGGGCGCGCCTGGCAGCGGGATTCTGCGACCTGCTGGTTCTCACCCTGGTCTTCGTGCTGTTCCTTATCATCGGCCAGCAGATTCTTCAGAACCCCGCGCAGGGTGAGCTGCTGCCCGACACGGCAACCCTGGTCGAACTTTCCGGTCCCTACTTCCTGGTCCTCTTCGCTGTCAGCTTCGGGTACTTCACCCTCTTCCATTTTCTCACCGGCCAGACCCCGGGCAAAATGCTTTTCCACCTGCGGGTCGAAGACCTGGCCGGACAACCGCTGCTCTTCTCCCAGGCCTTTCTCCGCAGCGTCGGAGGCCTTTTTTCACTGCTGCCGGCGGGACTCGGGTTTCTGGTGATCTTTTTCAGCAGCACCCGTCGCGGCTGGAATGACCTGCTCGCCGGCAGTCGCCTGGTCCCTGTCTACGGCACAGCTGATGACGAGAGCGATCCGGTGGACTGCTGAGCCGGGCAACCTTGCCCCGATACAGGGGATTCATGCCGGCGGGAAAGGAGTTCCCCGTGCCGGGTCAGAGCCCGCTTGAGCTGAGAGAGTCGGTAATCGCCAGCTCCTGCAGCCGGACCACCATCTTGCGCCGCACCGCGGTGGGAATTTCCACGTGCAGGCAGAGGGGGGCGCCAGGAAGCTTGCGTGCTTCGATGCGCTGCAGGGCATTGGCTCCGGCACCGGGAAGCCAGCGCACCATGTCGGCCGGCAGGTAAGTACGTTCCTCCCCTTTCAGCAGACTGGCGATATCCTTGCGCAGATCGATCCGCCGTCCCAACGCCTGGAGCCCGCCGAGTACGGCAAAATGGTAACAGCAGCCGGACGCGGTGCAGAACTGCAAAAAGACCTCCTCCGACAACTCCCGCACCAGATGCAGGCCCCGCTCCAGCGGCGTCGCCGGGAAGAGATGCAGGATATCTCCCCGTTGTTCGACCCGGCCCAGTTCCGCAAAGGAACAAAACGGCGGCAGTCCCCCCAGACCGACCACCACCTTGCGATCTTCCGGGCAGGTCCCGACACAACCGTGGATGTCGAGAATCAGCTGCGGTTCGGCAATGCCGAGCTGACGGATAAACTGCCGCAGACCACTCTCCATCTTGTAGCTGTTGGGATGACCATGTTCATCGACATAGGGGTAGATGACGTCGATATTGCTGGGGTTGAGAGGCACGCCCCAGCTCTGCAACTGCCGCAGGTTGGCATCGGTGAGCGGCTCGCGGCCGGCGAAACCGAGATTGACGGTCGCCGCCCCCCCCTTGCCGGTGCGCAGAAAGTAGAGGGCCACTTCCAGCGTGTGCGGATCGTAAGGGCCATGGGTCGCGGTCAGCAGCGGCAGGCCCTCGCCGCCGGAGATACGCCGCAGCAGCAGGGCGCCGCCGGCCGCGTCCGGAAGGAAACGCGCTTCGAAGTCGGGCAGCAGACTGCGGCAGGGGCGCCAACCGCTGTCGGCAAGGGGGACGACCCCGAAGAATTTCTTCAGTACCTTTTCCCGCCACAGGGGCACAAAGCGGATGGTCCGGTCACCGCAGAGATAATAGACCCGGTAGCTGGCCTCATCGAGCAGCACCCGGATTCCGAGCGACATCAGCAGATTGCGGTTGTAATTGTTCTGAGTGGTCGCCAGCAGCCGCTCGGTGATATCCAGCATCGCCGCCGCTTCAGCCTCCGTCAACGGCTGTTCGAGCAGTTCCACCCGTTTCAGGTGACGGTAATCCTCCTGGCCGATCTCCACCTCAAGCCGGTTGAGGTGCCGCTGGAACGGGGCGCTGTCGTCAACGGTGAAGCGCGACAGAAAAAGAGGGGGGATCTGCGGTTTCGGCGGCACATTCATCTCCAGGAAGGTTCTCTGCCCCGGCAGCATATCCGCTAACCGGGCCGACAACATCCTGTTTATTATGCCGTCACCCGGCCCGGTCAGACAACCGGCCCCCCGGTTTTTTTGCGAAAAAGTCTCCGGCAACACCTGAAAATGCGATGGAGAATACTCCCGTCACCCCTGCCGACACCTGTGATATCATCAGGTTAGCAACCATCACGGCTCAACGTTCGCCCTGTTTCCCGATGCCGTGCCGACGGCATGACAATTGCGTAACTTCGCCCCGAGTACCATGTCGGCCGGCAGGAAACCGGTCTGCCGACGTCTATTCACGAGTTGCTCGACAGGAGAAATCTTCTTGCCCATTGCACCCCATGAGGTTGAAATCATCATTCTCGGCTCCGGCGGCAGCCCCGGCGTACCGATGCCTGCCTGCGACTGTGCCGTCTGCCGTTCAGAGGTTCCCGAAAATCGGCGTACCCGCTGCAGTATCCTGCTCAGTTACCATGGCCGCAACCTGCTGATCGACACCGCCACCGATCTGCGCCAGCAGGTGCTGCGGGAAAAGATCAATCACATCGACGCGGTACTCTACACTCACACCCACGCCGACCATGTCCACGGCATTGACGACCTGCGCCCCTTCAACCATCGTCAGCAGCAGCTCATCCCCCTGTACGGTTCGGCCTCGGCCATGGAACATCTGCGGCGGGTTTTTCCCTATATCTTCGACCCCGCCATCAAGCTGGGTTACCGCCCGCGGCTGGAAACCCGGATTCTTGAAAAACCGGAGGACATCCTCGGCCTGCCGGTGATCCCGATCCCCCTGCGCCACGGGGACGACGAAGCCACCGGCTACCGCGTCGGCCCCTTTGCCTACCTCACCGACTGCAGTGAAATCCCCGCCGCTTCGCGAGGTCTGCTGCGGGGGCTCGACCTGCTGATCCTCGACGGCCTGCGGCTGCGCCCCCATCCGACCCATTTCCATGTTGCCGCCGCCGTGGCCGAGGCCCGACGGATCGGAGCCCGCCGCACGCTGCTGACCCATCTCAACCACGAGATCGATCATCATCGCCACGAATCCGAACTGCCGCCCGGAGTCGGCTTCGCCTACGACGGGCAACGGTTGACTTTTTCTCTTGCCGATCAGGAGCATGCCCCTTGAATCACGGCGATTTTCAGGTTTAATAGGGGAGACTTGAAACCCTGCTCCAGGAACCGCCCCTAACCCGCCGGACTCTGTTTCCGGCACCTCAGGCCGCCATGCATCAGGAAATCCGCCTTCACGGGCACCTCGACGAGACCATCGAATATTTCGCCAGTGTCGCCGGCCGCGACGTCCGGCAGAGCTATTTCTATGAGCAGGATGGTCACGGACTGAGGATTTTCAGTCCCGGCAACGAATTTGTCCTCAGCAGCGACGGCATCAGCCATCGCGGCAACGGCGGATCTTTCTGCGAATACATGTTCGGTGTCGACCAGCCGCTGGCAGATCTCGCCAAGGGCGATATCCGCAACCGCCTGGCACTCTACGGCGCCACCTACAGCGACCGGCATGAACTGCTCTTCACCGACCGGACCGACGGCAGCAGCAGCTATGACAAAATCTTTCTTGAAGGCAACGCCGTCTGCAACTATTTCTTCTTCCTCTCCGGCTCGGTTTCAGGCCGCCGCCGCGAGCAGCAGGAGGAGATCGCCCGCCTGCTTGGCAAACAGCTCAAACGCAGCCCCCACGTCCAGCACGGCGACGACATCGAACTGCTCGATGAGCTGATGGGGTACCTCGGTCACCGCAGTGCCCTGTATCTGATCAAGCTGATTCACAAACGTCACAAAGCCTACCACGACACCTTCGCCGAACTCTATTTCGCCGACAAAAGCATTTCCGAAGAGGACTACGACCGCCTCAGACAACTGGCCGAGGATCTACAGATCGACCGCTATCAGCAGGAACGCATCCGTATCGACGTGATGTACAAACATCCCGACAACCGCCGCATCGTCGATGAATACCGGAGCATCCTCATCGACTGCAACCTTGCCGGAGAGATCAGCACCGCCGACAACGCCCGCCTGACCCGACTGAAAACTCTCTCGGTCCGCAACAAGATTCCTTCGGCGCTGTTCTACACTCTCGACGAGATGCTCAAACATGACAAGCTGGTCCATCTCGACGAAAAGGATGACTACCTGGCCGAAACCCGGCAGATTCTCGAAGGGATTCTGCTGCAGGACGCTGACATCGACGCCGGCATCACCAACGACGACATGCTGCGGCTGCTCGACGCCAAACGCCAGGCGAGTGAAAACCGCGACCACCAGTTTGAACAGTTGCTGCTGGAAACCGGCAAGGCCTGTGATGAGCGCATTCGTGACGGGGCGGATCTCTCCCTGCTGGAGAGTTTTTCACGTATCGTCACCTTCTTCGACCGCTACGACAGCGTCTCGGCACACATCAGTCAGCTCGCCTTCATGGAGGGGATGCACCTCGGCGAGGAGGCAATCCGCAGCCTGCTCGGCAACCGCAACGCCTTCGAAGAACTTGACGCCGGACTTTTCGACCGACTGTTCTTCCTCTCCCTGCTCGACAACAAGTACCTCGGCCGCTACGGACGAACCAAGGTCGAGATCCTGCGCAAGGGCCTGGCCGCCATCGCCGACGGCAGCATGACCATCCAGGAGCTGCTGGAAAAGGAACGCCGGACCGCAGAGCAGGAGCGTCTCTATCACCAGCTGCTCGACCACGTCAAAGACCGCATCCGCAACTTCTACTCGCGCTACAACACCCGCGCCGAGCAGGAAGCACTGCGCCGGGAGATCAGCGAAGAATTCACCAACAAGGGACTTTACGACGGCGACATCCCCAAGGGTCTGTTCCGCGACGTGGTGGTCAACATCAAGAAAGAAGCCATCTACCTGCACAACCTGCTGCCGGAAATCGTCGCCGCCCGGGATGCCTCGCTGCGTGAAGATTTTCTCGACAACAGCGGTCTCGACCGTTTTTATGTCGAAGAACTGGAACGGGAATATTTCGAACTCAACCAGCTCAACCCGGAAAGTCTCAACCAGATCCGCAAGGGGCTCAACCCCTGAACAGGACCACCAATGAGCCAGCCGCCCCTCGACCAGTTGCGCAACTTCGGCATCATCAGCCATATCGATGCCGGCAAAACCACCGTCTCGGAACGTTTTCTCTTCTACACCGGTGAAATTCACAAGATGGGCGAGGTCCATGACGGTTCGGCGACCATGGACTGGATGGAGCAGGAACAGCAGCGCGGCATCACCATCACCGCCACCGCCACCAGCTGCCGCTGGCGCGACTGGTGGTTCAACCTCATCGACACCCCCGGACACATTGACTTCACCATCGAGGTCGAACGTTCGTTGCGCGCCCTCGACGGGGCTCTGGCCATCTTCAGCGCCGTCGAAGGGGTCCAGCCACAGAGCGAGTCGGTCTGGCGTCAGGCGGACCGTTACCGGGTACCGCGCATCTGCCTGATCAACAAGATGGACCGCGTCGGTGCCGATTTCGAAGCGGTGCTGCAGCAGATGCGGGAGCAACTGCAGGCACGGCCGGTGCTGCTGCAATGGCCGATCGGCAGCGAAACCGAATTCAACGGCATCATCGACCTGCTTGAACGCCGGGCGTTCCGTTTCGACAATGACCGGCCGACCATCGCGGAACCGGTCCCCGAAACCTTGCGCGCACAGGTCGAGCAGGCCCGCGAGCGCCTGGTCGAAACCGCGGCCGACTTCGACGAGGAGATTCTCAACGCCTTCCTCGACGGAGAGGAGGTCAGTGCCGATCAGCTGCGCCCGGCCCTGCGTCGCGGCACCATCGCCGGACGCATCTTCCCGGTACTGCTCGGCTCGGCACTGCGCAACAAGGGAATTCAACCGCTGCTCGACGCCATCGGCGACTATCTCCCCTCCCCCCTGGACATCCCGCCGGCCACCGCCCATCTGCTGACCGACGTGGAACAGCAGCGGGAGGTCCGTTGCGACCCGGAGCAGCCCCTCTGCGCCCTCGCCTTCAAGGTGCTCTCCGACGAAGGACGCAAACTGACCTATCTGCGCCTCTACTCCGGGCGCCTGCGGCCCGGCGACAGCATCTTCAACAGCCGGCTGCAGAAGGAAGAAAAGGTTGCCCGGCTGTTCCGCATGCACGCCCACAAACGCGAACGACTCACCGGTGCCCGGGCCGGGGATATCGTTGCCGCGGCCGGGCTGAAGGAGTCCCTGACCGGCGACACCCTCTGCGCTCCCGAACAGCCGCTGGTGCTGAGCGGCCTCAGCATCCCGGAACCGGTGGTGTCCCTGGCGGTTGAACCGAAGGGCGTCGATGACCGCGACAAGCTCTTTCCGGCGCTGGAGAAGCTGCAGTGGGAGGACCCGACTTTTCGTGTCCACGAGGACGAGGAGACCGGGCAGACGATTCTCACCGGCATGGGCGAGCTGCATCTCGAAGTGGTCACCCGCCGCCTTGCCGATGACTTCGGCGTCGCCGTCATCACCGGCCGGCCACAGGTGGTCTACCGTGAGAGTATCCGTCGAAATGTTGAACACCGCGAGATTTTCCAGCGCGAGACAGAGGGGAAAATCCAGGCAGGAGATGTGCTGTTGGCCCTGACCCCGCTGGCGCGCGGCGAGGGCGTGATTATCGAGCTGCCGAAGGAAGAACTGCTCCCCGCGGAATGGCGCAGCGCCCTCGAAGAGAGCCTTGAGTTGGCCTGCCGGGCGGGAGCCCGCACCGGCTACCCCCTGACCGACCTGCGTGTCGAGGCGCGCGAGGTTCCGATCGAAAGCGGCGTGACCACCGAAACCGGTCTCCGCGCCGCCGCCCAGCGCGGCTTGACCATGGCCGCCCGCGATGCCGGAATCCTGCTGCTCGAACCGTTGATGATGCTGGAGATTACCACCCCGGAAGAATTCGCCGGCAAGGTTCTCGGTTCACTGCAGCAGAAACGTGGACAGGTCGAGGGAATGACTCCCCAGGGCGGCATGGAATTGATCCGGGCGCGGGTACCCCTCTCGGAAATGTTCGGCTACATGACCGAACTGCGCAGCGCCACCCGCGGCCGCGGCACCTTCTCGATGGAGTTCTCCCATTTCGACCGGGCCCCCGACGAAACCCAGCAGCGCTTCGGACTGGCCTGAAAGCAGCAGTTCTCTCTCCTCCATCGCGACGGCTCCCATCTGCTCCGAAGAAAACCAATCCTCATGGAATAATACCTGAATCAGTGAGCTCCTTGTCGGCGGATAGCACAAGTCATTGATCTGCCTGAGCTTCCCAAAAATCACCAGCGAACCTATGGGTGCGCTTCAGATTTTTGGAAATCTCATTCAGGCCAAGCACTTGCACTCTCCATCCAACAGAAACTCACTGATTCAGGTAACAGCTACATCGCCTCGCAAACGGAAGATTTCCGGCTATACTTTTCGGTACCACGCACTGCCGTCGCGGGAACACTTCCAGGAGGCGAAACCATGGCTCAACGACACACCGCTCCAACCCTGGTCAATCACATCAAGGCCGTCAAAACCGGTAAGCAACGTTTCGAAAATGCCGTTCAGGGGGTCGCCCGGATGATCCTCGAACAGGATATCGAGAAGGTGGTGGTCAACGGCAAAACGACCTACGATTTCCAGATTTTCCGCCGGGGCGGCAAGCACGTGATCGGCATGTTCGACGAAATCAACAGCTTCGTCTCCTTCGCCAAGGATGCCGCCGAGGGGGGATCATCAGCCGAAATGGCCTTTGTCCTGGTCGGCGAACCGGGCAACGGCAAGACCTTCTTCGTCGAATATCTCTGCGACTGCTACCGGCGGTTCCTGAGTCGCCCCGAGAACCGCAAGCACACCTTCGTTTTCAAGGGAATCGACCGGCTCGGCAGCTACGGCCGACTGAAGAATATCGAGTCCCAGACCTACGAGGACCCGATGATACTGGCCATGAACATCGGTGAAACCCGCGAAGAAAGCCAGGGTTTTCTGGCCGAAAAGGGCGGCTTCAGCGACACCGAGATCGACCAGTTCTACGCCGCCTACCGCCCGCTGGGAGCCTGCAGCGAGTACATCTGGAACGACATCCGCCGCCACACCGACGGCAAACTCGACGAAATGCTCAAGTTTATCGAGATCGTTCCGGTACCGATGACCGAAAGCCTCGGCACCCTGACCGGTAAATACTCGGCCAAGGACAAGATCACCTCCTCGGCCGTCGACCTGCTCGGCGAGGAATCGATCCAGCGGCTGCTGCACATCACCGACACCAACAACCCCTACCGCTTCGACCTGCGGCGCGGGGCCCTGGCGCGTGTGGCCGGCGGCGGCATCCATTTCTCCGACGAAATCTTCAAGAACAAGAAAGACCTGGTCCAGGTCTACCTCGGGGTGATCCAGAACCGCACCATCGAAATCGACGGCTACAAATGGCCGATCGACACCCTGATCATCGCCACCAGCAACAACTCCGAGTTCAACCGTTTCCTGGCTGAAAAGGAAGAGGCGCCGATCGTCGACCGCTGCCGGGTCTGCTACGTCTCGCACAACACCGATTACCGCCGCCAGGCCGAGCTGACCACCTACGCTATCGGCTCGCAGACCAAGACGACTCTGACCAAGGAGGATCTGCACCAGGATCCGAACCTGAACTATGCCATCTCGGCAGCCGTGGTCCTCTCCCGGCTGCCGCGCTCAGAGAAGCTGACCCCGATCGAAACCATGAAACTGGCCGCCGGCGAAGTGGCCGGGGAAAAGAGCATCAAGACCCTGGCCGAGGTGATCGACACTCTCAACCAGAACCCCGACATCACCAAGCGTTTCGGCCAGAAAGGACTCGGCCAGCGCAACCTCGGCCGTGCCGTACAACTGCTCGGTGAAAGTTCCGAGACCAACGAAGGCCGTTGCATGGTCGCCATCGACATCTTCCCGGCCCTGGAACGAGTGGTGCTCGATTATGTCTCCGACGCCAATGACCGCGCCAAGTACCTGGAAGATCTCAAGATCGCCCGCAGCCTCTACCGTGAACGGGTGATGACCGAAATGTTCAACGCCTACATGGACGAACCGCTGGCGATCCGCAAGGACGTGTTGAACTATGTCAACATGATCATCGGCATCGATGCCGAGAACCTCGGTCCGGACAAGATGTGGAAATACAAGGACCCGCAGAGCGGCGAGCTGCGGGCGCTGAAAATTGATGAGCGCTTCATCAAGAGCGTCGAGGAGCTGCTGGGGCTGAAGACCGAGGAACAGCGGGAGACCTTCCGCACCGCGATCCGCAAGATCTACGGGCAGAAGATTTCGCTCGATCCCAACTACGACTTCATGGACAACCTCGAACTGGTCAAGGCGGTCACCGACGTGCGCCTGAAATCGGACATCGCCGGCGCCGGCAGCCTGGTCGGGGCGCTGGCCAACCGTACCAACGAAGAGAACCAGAAACTCTATGACCGGATGATCAGCACCATGCTCGACAAGCTCGGCTACTGTCGAACCTGCGCGCAGAAGACCATCGAGTACTTCTGCACCCAGGAGGATGAATCCTGAACCCCGATCCGGGGCGGAAAGATGTTCGCATGAAACGGGATCTATGGCACCGCTACCAGCAACTGCGCCGCCGCGGGCTGAACGCGCGGCAGGAGGAGATGATCCGGCGCGAAATCGAGGATGACGGCGAACACGGTCTGCCGTCTCTCCCCGAGGCGACGGTCCCCTTTCCCGAAAATCTCTACGCCTGGCAGGACCTGGCCATGTTGCAGAGCATCGGGTACCCGAGTGGTGGTTACGTCACCCGCATCCGCTCCCTCGATGACCTGCTGGAACGGGACCGCCAACGCGAAGAGGATGGGTTCCCGCGGAAAATCCGTGTCGGCCGCATGATCCGGCCGGGACGCGGCGATGACGACAAGGTGGTGGTGGTGCCGACCACCGTCGAGGAAAAATTCCTCCACGACCCCAGCATCCAGCAGGAACAGCAGGGCTCGGGATCAGGGGGGTCCGGCGAAGGCGAAGAGGGTGAAGTGATCGGCGAACAGCCGGTCCGCCAGGGGGGCGAAGGCTCCGGCCAGGCCGGCCAGGGCAGCGGCGGCGCCCATGAACTCGAATCGAGCGCCTATGACCTCGGCCGCATCCTCACCGAACAGTTCCAGTTGCCCAACCTCAAGGACAAAGGCAAGAAACGGTCCCTGACCCGCTACACCTACGACCTGACCGACAAGAACCGCGGTTTCGGCCAGGTCCTCGACAAGAAAGCGACCCTGCGCCGCATCCTTGAAACCAATATCGGCCTGGGACGGGTGCCTGATGTCGGCGACATCGACCCGGCCGACTTCATCATCGCTCCCAACGACAAGATCTACCGCATCCTCTCCCGGGAGAAGGACTACGAATCGCAGGCGGTGGTCTTCTTCGTCCGCGACTACTCCGGCTCGATGGGCGGCAAAGCGACCGAACTGGTCTGTACCCAGCACGTGCTGATCTACAGCTGGCTGCTCTACCAGTACCAGCGCCAGGTCGAGACCCGTTTCATCCTTCACGACACCACGGCCAAGGAAGTCGAGGATTTCTACACCTACTACAACTCCAAGGTCGCCGGCGGCACCGAGGTCGCTTCGGCCTACCGCCTGGTCAACGACATCGTCGAGCAGGAGAGCCTGGCACGCGACTACAATATCTATGTCTTCCACGGCACCGACGGCGACGACTGGGACACCAGCGGAGAAAAGACCATCCCCGAACTGAAACGGATGCTGCGCTACGCCAACCGGGTCGGGATCACCATCGCCGAACATGCCTACACCGACACCGGCAATACCGAAGTCGACAAGTACCTGCGCAAATCGGGCCTGCTCGACGACGCCGTCGACCTGCTGCGCAAGGACACCATGAGCGAGAGCAGCGACGAAAACCGCATCATCGAGGGGATCAAGAAGTTGATATCGGAGTAAGGCGCAAGGCGCAAGGCGCAAGGCGCAAGGCGCAAGGCGCAAGGCGCAAGGCGCAAGGCGCAAGGCGCAAGGCGCAAGGCGCAAGGAAAGTGGGCATTAAAAACTGGAATTTCTCAAGCAGAAAGGCAATTGGAGCGAGGATTTTTCGTCGAATCAAGGAAGGTGAGAGGGTGAAGGAGGCGTAGCGGAAGCTACGTCGACACAAACCGCGCACAGGCAACGCAAGGAATCGTTCACTCTAGAAGAAAGGTCACAGGAGCGAGGATTTTTTCGTGAGATCAAGGCGCCGAGCACGGATCAAGGAGGCGTAGCGGAAGCTACGTTGACGCGGACCGCGCACTGGCAACACAAGGAATTGTTCACTCTAGAAGAAAGGTCACAGGAGCGAGGGATTTTTCGTCGAATCAAGGAAGGTGAGAGAGGGTGAAGGAGGCGTAGCGGAAGCTACGTCGAGAAGCCCGAGCGATGCCTGACGCAGAGTCGGCGGAAAAGAACCGCTCCCCGGTAGTTATGGAGCTGGTTGATCAGCATACAAAATCAATCATGGAAGGTTGCAAGCAGCGCGCCCGCGATGCCGGTCTGAGCTTTCAGGACGAGTCCCTGGAGTACATTGTCACCAACCGGGATCTGCTCGACCTGACGCCGAAAAACATGATCCCGACCCTCTACGACTACTGGGTGCATGATGTCGAGGTGCTGCGCGAACGGGGCCGGTATGAACTCTATCCCAACAACCCCTTCGAGACGGTGATCAACACCCGCCCGGCGATCTCCTTCTACAACGACAACAACCCGGACTGGCTGAACGTGATGATCTTCTATCACGTGCTGGCGCATATCGACTTCTTCCAGAACAATCACTTCTTCCGCCATACCTGGGACTACGACTTCACCAGCCAGGCGCTGGCCGACAAGCGGCTGATCGCCTCGCTGCGCGCCCGGCACGGCCGCTGGGTCGACTACGTGATTGAATTCGCCCGCGGTATCGACAACCTGGTCGATTACCACGGGCTGCTCTCCCGCCGCCACCGCACTGCAGTCAATCAGCCCTCGCCCAAGGTCAATTTCTATTTCGATGTCTTCCTGCAGCAGATTCAGAAGATGAAAACCAGCGCCTTCATGGAAGAGATCGAACGTTTCAACACCTGCATCCGCGACTGCGGCGAGATGTGCGAAGAGACCTTTTTCGCCGACACCGCCAAAACCTATCCCGAATTTGAAGCCATCTACCAGAAACAGGGGGACAAGAGTCCGGTACAGAAGCAGGATCTGCTCCTCTACCTGCTGGAGAACTCCGAGTTCCTCAACCGCGATGAAAACAAGTGGATGCAGTCGATCCTGCACGTGGTACGCAAAACCAGTCTCTACTTTCAACCGCAGATCCGCACCAAGATCATGAATGAAGGCTGGGCCAGCTACTGGCACGAAAAGCTGTTCCTCGCCGATGACCGGATTTGCAGCCACGAGGTCGAGTTTGCCCGAGTCAACGCCAAGGTCACCTCCCTGCCGCGGGTCGGCATAAACCCCTATGCTCTCGGCCTGCGCCTGTTTCAGGACATCGAACAACGGGCCGACAAGGGGCAGCTGAGCTGGGAGTTTCAGCAACTGGCCGACCAGCAGCAGCGCCGCGATTACGACCGCAAACTCGGCAGGGGACGTGAAAGCATCTTCACCCTGCGTGAAAACTACTGCGACTTCATGTTCATCAACCAGTTCGTCGACCAGGATTTCGTTGACCATCACCAGCTGTTCGTCACCGAGAAAACCCTCAATCAGCAGCGCATGGTATGGGAATACCGGGTCGGCAGCCGCCGTGCCGAAGACTACCGTCAGATGCTGCTGGCGTCCCTTTACCATCCGCCGCACATCGTAATCAACAACGACAACGGCGACGGCACCCTGCGCCTCAAGCATACTTTCGAAGGCAAGCAACTGGTACGGGACTACATCACTGGAACCATGCTCGGGCTGGAGTACCTGTGGGGCAATCCGGTCGAACTGGAAACCCACGAAGCGAGCCCGGCCCCCCCGGCCGAGGCGGGCAAACCGCGGGAGATCAAATGGCAGCGGGTCCGCTACCGGATGCACAACCGGGAACTGAAACGCGAAACGATGGGGACCGTATGAAAAAAATCGAACAGGCCCTGGCCAACATCAGTCGACACCAGGATCTGCGCGATCAGGAGCGCACCATCCCCTTCGCGGAATACCTGGAGATCCTGACCCGTAATCCAGAGCAGACGATGCGCAACATCTTTCAGCTGTTCCATGATCTGCTCAAATCACATGTCGAAGTAGGGCAGGATGAATACGCCGACGATCCCGAATCGATCCACTACATGGCCTACGATTGTCGGCGGCTGTTCGCCGAAAATACCGATCGGCCCTTCTTCGCCGACCGCCTGTTCGCCAACCGGCTGATCGACCTGGCCGAAACCTTCAAGCGCAGTACCCAGCAGAACAAGGTCTATATCTTCGAAGGGCCGCACGGCAGCGGCAAAAGCACCTTTCTGAACAACCTGCTGCAGAAATTCGAGAACTACGCCAACAGCAGCGAGGGACGCCGCTATGAGGTTGTCTGGCGGCTCGACCGGGAACTGCTGGGACAATTCGAGGACCACGAAACCAGCCAGCTGCTGAGCCGGCTGTCGCAGATGCTTGACAAGACCTCCCAGCTGCAGAACGAAATCATCCGCAGTCAAAACCGGGAGGGGCAGGCGATCGAGGTGCCCTGCCCAAGCCACGACAGCCCGATCCTGGTGGTTCCCAAAGAGGTACGCCGCTCTTTCATCGACGACCTCTTTGCCAACACCAAGCGCAAGTACAAGGTTTTTACCGAAAAGGAGTACGAGTGGGTTTTCAAGGACCGCTGCTGCACCATCTGCTCCTCCCTCTATCGCGCGTTGCTGAGCAAGCTCGGCAGTCCGGCGGAAGTCTTCAAGCTGATCCATGTCCGTCCCTACCAGTTCAACCGGCGCCTCGGCGAGGGCATCAGCGTCTTCAACCCCGGAGACGCTCCGGCCAAGGAAAACGTCCTCACCAACCCGATCCTGCAGTCACGCATCGACGACCTGCTGCGCGACAGCAACAAGGTACGCTACATCTACTCGCGCTACGCCAAGACCAACAACGGCATCTACGCGCTGATGGATATCAAGTCACACAACCGCGACCGCTTCATCGAACTTCACAACATCATCAGCGAGCGGGTGCACAAGGTCGAAGATATCGAAGAAAATGTAAACTCCCTCTTCATCGCCCTGCTCAACCCCGAGGACCGGAGCAACATCGAAGATTTCCAGTCCTTCACCGACCGCATCGAAACCATCAAGATCCCCTATGTTCTCGACCTGCAGACCGAAGTGGAAATCTATCGCCATATTTTCGGCAAGCATATCGATGAAGGATTTCTGCCGCGGGTGCTGCACAACTTCGCCCGGGTGATCATCGCCACCCGTCTCAATCCAACCTCGAAGGCGATGCTCGACTGGATCGAGAAACCGGACAAGTACGCCCTCTACTGCGACAAGAACCTGCTGCTGCTGAAGATGGAAATCTATACCGGCTACATCCCCGAGTGGATCACCCCGGAAGACCGCCGACGACTGACCGCCAAGCGCCGTCGACGCATTATCGCCGAATCGGAACAGGAAGGCTTCAAGGGCATCTCCGGCCGTGATTCACTGCGTATCTTCAACGACCTTTTCTCGACCTACGCCCGCAAGGACCAGCTGATCGACATGACCATCATCCGGCGCTTCTTCACCAAAATTCACAAGGAACTGAGCGAAGCCCTGCCGGAGGGCTTCATGGAGTCGTTACTGTCGATGTACGACTACACGGTGCTGCAGGAGGTCAAGGAATCGCTCTACTACTACAACGAGGAGCAGATCTCGCGCGATATCCAGAACTACCTGTTCGCTCTCAACTACGAGATCGGCAGCAAGGCGACCAACCGCTTTACCGGAGAGCGTCTCGAAATCAGTGAGGATTTTCTGCGCACCATCGAAAATCGCCTGCTGGAGAGCGACGCCGATGCCGAAACGCGTGCCCGCTTCCGCCGCGAAACACAGAAAGAATACACCGCCCGCACCCTCACCCAGGAGATTCTCGCCGAGGGCAAGGCGTTCAGCGAGACCGAACTCTACGGTCGACTGCACGAACGCTATGTCGCCAAGTTGAAGGAGCAGGCCCTTGATCCGTTTCTGGACAACGAGAATTTCCGTCGCGCAATCAAAGATTTCGAGCGTGAGGCGTTTAAAACTTATGACCGCAGGATCCGTGACGATGTCAGCTACCTGATGAGCAATCTCTGTCAGCGGCATCAATACTCGAAAAAGGGCGCCCGCGAAGTCTGCATGTACGTCATCGACAATCAGCTGGCACATAAATTCACCCGCAGCTGAGAAGAGGATTAAACGCGCCAACTATCCGACAGCCAAGCGGAAAAACATTTATCCGACAACTGCGGTTGGTGTATCCTGTGGCCGTTGTGAGCGCAAACCGCGCTGGAAGCAAAACTGCAATCGCCGGAGGCTGTCATGGCGGAGAACACTCCGCAAAATCTTGATTTCGATACCAAGATCCTGTCGAAATTCATCTACGCGCTGAACATTTCCCGGCAGCATTGCCTGGCCTACCCCGCCGGCCATCCGCAGATTCAAAAATCCGCCGAACAGCTGATCAGCCTGCTGCGGCAACTGCTCGAATTCCGCGACGCCCTGACCCTCGGCATCACCCGCCGCTCGCTGCTGGTCCATGGATCGGCCCTCGATCAACGCAACGCTGTCTACCGTAAACTGGCCAACGAACTTTTCAACCTCGGACTTGCCGGACTGACCTTCCGGCGCGGGCTGGAGCACGACGAGCTGCTGCGTTTCCAGGAGCTGAGCGTCCAGCGGCCCGAGGACCTGGCGGAACGGGGCG
Source organism: Geothermobacter hydrogeniphilus (assembly GCF_002093115.1). Lineage (NCBI taxonomy): Bacteria > Pseudomonadati > Thermodesulfobacteriota > Desulfuromonadia > Desulfuromonadales > Geothermobacteraceae > Geothermobacter > Geothermobacter hydrogeniphilus. The sequence goes on from NZ_NAAD01000006.1 coordinate 63,467, forward strand.
GCCTGGTTGAAATCTGCCGTGATCTCGATCTGCCGCACCTCAACCTCACCTTCATCGACTACAACTCCTTCAGCGTCACCGACGAAGATGAAATCGGGTCCAGCGACGCCCTCCTCGAAGAAGAGAAGTCCGAATCGCTCTGGGACCGTTTTGTCAGCGGACTGATCGCGGGCGATCTCAGCCCCGACGGTGACCTGAAGAGGAACGCCACCGTCGATCCGGCCCTGGTCGCCGAATACCTCAGTCGTCGCCGTGAGGGAGCGGACCAGGAAGAGGTGCTGGCCAGCTACGAACAGACCATCACCTCCTTTCTGCAGGAACTCGATCTTGAAGGCCGCAGCCAGAGTTACCGTACCGAAGCCCTCGGCAAGCTCGGCAGCTTCGTCGACGGTCTCAGCCCCGAACTGCGCCGCCAGTTTCTCTCCAGCACCTTCAATACTCTCGGCGCGCAGAACGAACTGGCCGAAGAGGTGCTGACTCACCTCTCCAGCGATGCCCTGTTCTCCGCCCTTGAGGATGTCAACGAGAAACGCCTGACCATCCCGCCGACCATCATGAACCTGCTCGGCAAACTCTCCCAGCACACCTCGAAGGAAACCGAACAGGTCGGAGAAGCGATCTCCAGTGCCGAACTGGGAGAACACCTGCGTTCGCTGTTCCGTGAAGACGATCCCGACCGCTTCATTCCCGGCACCTATCAGCACCTGCTGCACAGCATCGTCTCCATGGATGATATCCCGCCCCTGGAGGGCAGGGCGGTCGAAGAACTGCGCGCGGAAATTTCCGCCGAGCCGGTCGACAGTCAGGTCTGCAACGTGGTCATCGACCTGCTGGGAAACGAGGAGGGCAGCGAACAGGACCGGGAAGAACTGCGGCAGATCCTGTTGGAACTGTTGAGATATTTTCTCGAAACCGGCCAATTCGACTACCTGGTCGGCCTGCAGAGGGGACCGAACCGGTCGGCAAAATGCAACGGCAGCACCGATCTGACCAAACTACTGGCCGACAACAGTTTTCTCGAAGAGATCCTCGCCGCCATGAGCATCTGGGGCAAGGACAAGTTCGCTGCCATCACCGAATTGATCCGCAAGATCGGGACACCTTTCATCGAACCGCTGATCAACCGCATGGCGGTCGAAAAACGGATGTCGCTGCGCCGCTACTATCTCGATCGACTGGAAGAAATGGGGGATGCCATTCGTGAACCGGTGATGCTGCACCTGCGCGACAGCCGCTGGTACGTGGTCCGCAACCTGGTCGCTCTGCTGCGGCGGCTCAACGACCCGGTCACCCTGCACGGCATCCGGTCCCTGATCAACCATCCGCACCCGAAAGTCCGGGTCGAGGTTTTCAAAACCCTGCGCCAGTTCAACGATCCCCAGGCCAACCTGTACCTCGCCCGGGAACTGGACAGCGGTGACCGCGACCGTCAATGGCAAGCGATACGCCAGCTCGACGGCAGTTTCAACCCGGAGCTGTTCGACAGCCTGTTGCGACTGCTGGAAATCAAAGACCAGTCCGCCGACGGGTTCGCCCTGAAAACGGCCGTAGTTGATGCTCTCGAACCGTTCGGCAATCCCGCGGCCCTGCCGGTTCTGGAACGGGTTCTGCAGACCCGGAGCCTGCTGCACGGCGGTCGCTGGCTGCGCCTCAAGCAGCACATCATCCTCTCCCTCCGCAGTTATCCCCATAAAGAGGTCGGGGAAATTCTCGAGCTGCTGGCGGCCGGCGGCGGTGACCTCGGAGAACAGGCGGACGCACTGCTCAAGACCCTGCAGCGGAGGACGTCATGAGCCGCTACGACCGTCAGCCGATTCTCGATTTCGTCCGTCATCTTTCCACCGCGATCGCCACCGCGACACTCTACAGCAGCGAGCACCGCCAGGTCACCCGACTCTGCGAACAGGCACGACAGGCACTGCCCCTTTCAAGAACAGGCGACGAAGGAGTCTCACTGCTGTTCGTCGAAGATGAACTGATCGCCCAGCGACACTCCCTGGGCCGCGGCATGTATATCGACCGCCTCGCCCGCCAACTGCGTCGGCACGGCATTGCACATATCAAGCTGTTGCCCGGGCTCGAAACAGAAGAGATCCTCGATCTGGTGAGCCAGTTGGTCAACGCCCGCCGTGACGCGGTCATCAGGGCCGGTGAGCATCTGCGGCTGGGACGGGTCGAGCTGCGTTATACCCACAAGGAGGATGGGGAACGCCAACCTGGCGATGAAATCGATGAAAGCAATTTCCGTATTGAAGACCTGCAGGAAGCCTCCGGCCTGGAAGGGATTGAGGAAGTTGACGCCGAAGAGCTGGCACGTTTCGCTGAAATCTGTGAAGCGGTCAAGACCCGCCGCCAGCTGCATGCCATCGGCATCTCGGAAATCGTCGCTCGCTTCGTCTCGGCCTTCACCAACGAAGCCGGATCCTTCCTCGCCCTGGCTCCATTGCGGGAACTGGATGAATACACCTTCACCCATTCGATCAATGTCTGCACCCTCAACATCGCCCAGGCCATGGCACTCGGCATCGAGGGCCAACTGCTGCATGATATCGGCGTCGCCGCCATGCTGCACGACATGGGCAAACTGTTCATTCCCGACGAAATCATCACCAAGGAGAGTGACTTAACCCCCGAGGAATGGGAGATCATGCGCCGGCACCCGGCCGACGGCGCGCGCTACCTGCTCAACACCCCGGGTATCCCGCGACTGGCGGTGGTGGTCGCCTATGAGCACCACATGCGTTACGACAATCAGGGCTATCCGTCCCCCCGACATGGCTGGCGACAAAACATCGCCAGCCAGATTTCAACCGTCTCCGACGTTTTCGACGCCCTGCGGACCGAACGCTCCTACCGGGGATCGATGCAGATTCACAAGATTTCCCAGATGATCCTGCAGATGGCGGGCAGCCAGCTGCACCCTCAGCTGGCACACAACTTCCTGCGCGTCCTCGAACGGGTCACCAGCAGCAGTTGAAGGTCACCTGAATCAGTGGGTTCAGGGCGGGCTCAAGGCAGCCCGTAACATTCATAGCCCTGCCACTCGGCCTTGGTCACGATCCCGGCATTGTCAACTTCAAAGACCGCCCGGCAATTCAACTCCCGCCGAGGACCATAGGCGTAGGTGGTTCCCGGTGCCAGGTTGGCCGGGATGTTGGACGCCTGGTAGGCACTGGCTTCCCAACTATAAACCTCGCCTTCGGCAGTCTCCTGTTTTTCCGAAGGAGGCCCCCAGCTGTCGATCACGCGCGCAATCGGTTTTCCCCGCCAGCGTTCAACCGCCCTGTCAGCCGGCGAGGGAACCTGCGGCGCGGCACAACTGACCAGCAGCACCAGCCCCGGCAACAGCCATCCGTATTTCATCGTTACCTCCCATCGGACGCGAAATCTCTCTCTCTCTAACCTATCGGTTTATTTTCCTGAATTCATTATATCGTCTGGTCGGACACTCGCGAACAGGCTGCCAGGTGCTATGCTTTAAATATGAACGAGATTCGTTACGACAACCTCGGGCCGACCAAAATCCTGCAGCTCTACGACCCCCGGATTCCATTTCACGCCTTTGTCGTGATCGACAATACGGCACGCGGCCCGGCCCTCGGCGGGGTCCGCATCACTCCCGAAGTCAACCTCTCTGAAGTCGCGCGGTTGGCCCGCACCATGACCTACAAAAGCGCCGCCGCCGGACTGCACCTCGGTGGCGGGAAATCGGGAATCATCGCCGCGGCCGACAACCCGGATATCGAATCGATCGTACGCAGCTTCGCCCGCATGATCGCCCGCCTCGACGACTACATCCCGGCGCCGGACATGGGCAGCAACGAGACCATGATGGCCTGGATCAAGGATGAAATCGGCAGGGTCGCCGGGCTGCCGGAAGAACTCGGCGGACTGCCGCTCGACAAACTCGGCGCCACCGGATTCGGCCTGGCCGCCTGCGCCGAAATCGCCTGTCGGCATATCGACCTGCCCCTGGCCGGAGCGCGGGTGGCGATCCAGGGTTTCGGCAATGTCGGCAGCGCGGCGGCCCGCTTTCTCGTCGAGCGGGGCGCGATCCTGGTCGCCCTGAGCGATCGCCAGGGCACCGCCTTTGCCGCCGGGGGACTCAACCTGAACGCGGCCCTCGAAGCCCACCGCCGGAACGAGAACATGGTCGCCGCCGCCGGTGGAGAGCTGCTGCCGCAGGAGGCGATCTTCGGCATTGATTGCGACATCCTCGTCCCGGCGGCAACCGCCGATGTCATCCGCGCCGACAATCAGGCACAAGTCCGAGCGCGGATGATTCTCGAGGGCGCCAACATCCCGGCGACGATCGAAGCCGAACAATTGCTCGCCGCGCGCGGTGTGCTGGTGGTTCCCGACTTTATCGCCAACGCCGGCGGACTGATCATGGCAGCGGCGGAATATTATGGAAAAACCGAGGACGAGGCGTTCGAGGAGATCCGCGACAACCTGCACCACAACACCGCAGAGATCCTGGATCTCAGCAGGAAAAAGCAGGTCCTGCCGCGTCGCGCCGCCGAAGAGATCGCTCTCCGGCGGGTCCTCGATGCGATGCGGACCCCGCCGCCGCCCCATCCCGCCCGGTTGATCGAACAGGCCAGGGACCGGTTGCTGGGATAGGCTGACGACGGACACGCTTCAACACGAATCCCCGGAAAACCGGCTTCGCGCGAAGACGCAGAGTTGAAAACCTGGGGATTGGATCTGGTCGACTGGTTGAAATCCCCCCTGCCCGCCTTTAGAAAAAGGGGGGAGGCACGATATGCGGTTGTTTCCCCCCCTTTCCTGAAGGGGGATTTTTTGTGCATCTCGGCGTCTCTGCGCGAGGCCGCCTTTCATAATTTCTCCAGGAAAGATTCAGACACTCTCGATGAACAGCAGTCCCGGATCTTCCAGGAACTGCCCGACCCGCACCAGGAAGCGGGTCGCCTCGGCGCCGTCGAGGACCCGGTGGTCGAAGGTCAGTGAAAGGGGCAGAATGCGGCGGATGACGATCTCGCCTTCGACCACCCAGGGTTTTTCACTGACCCCGCCGAAGCCGAGAATGGCGACGTTGGGATAGTTGATCACCGGGGTGGCGAAGCTGCCGCCGAAGCTGCCGAAGTTGGTCAGGGTGAAGGTGCTGCCCTGCAACTGTTCACGGCTCAGGGACCGGCTCTCGGCCTGCTCGGCCAGCTGCTGCAGTTCAATCGCCAGATCGACCACGCTCTTGGTCCCGACATCCCGCACCACCGGGACCAGCAGCCCTTCCCGGCTGTCGACCGCCACTCCGAGGTGGCACTCCGCCAGCAGTTCGATCTCGCCGGCGGCTTCATCAACCCGGGCATTAAGCCGCGGGAATTCGGCCAGCGCATGCTGGGTCGCCTTCATGAAAAAGGGCAGCAAGGTCAGTTTGACGCCCCGCCCGGCCAGCTCGTCCCGCTGACGGGCCTTGAGCGTCCAGAGACGGGTGACATCGGTTTCCGCCATGGTGGTGACAAACGCAGTGCGGCGCTGCGCCTCAAGCAGGTGTTCGGCGATGCGACGTCGCAACCCGGCAAGAGGGACGCGCCTGCCGCTATCGCCCGCGTCCCCGGAAGGTTCGGCACCGGCGGCGGTGAGAACATCCTCTTCAGTGATCCGCCCGTCCGGGCCGCTGCCACGGAGTGTCTCCAGGGCAACCCCGCGCGCTTTCGCCAGCGCCCGTACCCGCGGCAGAGCGCGCAGCGGAACAGCCTTCTTCTCACCGGAAACGACCGGGGCTTCGGTCACGGGCCCTTCCGGCGGTCCAGCCGACGGCGCCTCCGGCAGAACACCGACAATACCCTGTGATTTCCTGACCGGAGAGACGACGGCCCCGGCCGCAGGTGCCGGCACGCTATCCGCCTCGAACTCACCGGTCGCGATGGTCAACAACACACTGCCGACCGGAACCCGGTCTCCCACCTCGTGGTTGAGGGTACGGATGATCCCGGCACGCGGCACCGGTACATCAACCACCGCCTTGTCGGTTTCCACCTCCAGGGCGCTTTGATGTTCCTTGACCCGCTCGCCGACGGCAACGTGCCAGGCACGGATTTCCGCCTCGACACCCCCTTCACCCAGGTCAGGCAGAATGAATTCAAACAGGGATTCCTTCAAAACGCCAGCACCTCCGCGATCGCCCCGGCAATCTGCTTCGCCGTCGGCACGTTGTAATCCTCCAGCAACGGCAGCGGCGGGATAACGTCGCAGCCGGTCACGCGACGGATCGGCGCCTTGAGAGAGAGGATCGCATCCTCGGCCACGGTGGCGGCGATCTCGGCTCCGAATCCGCCGGTCTGCGCCGCTTCGTGAACCACAACCAGCCGCCCGGTCCTGCGTACCGAAGCAAGAATAGTTTCAGCATCGAACGGATTGAGGGTCATCAGGTCAATGACCTCGGCATCAAAGCCCGCAGCGGCCCGCAGACTCTTCTCAAGCATGCTTCCCCAGGCAACCACCGTCACCGAATCACCGGGACGAGCAATGCGCGCCTTACCGAGCTCGACGGGAAGATCGCCTGCCGGAACGTCCTCCCGCAACAGTCGATAAAGACGGGTCGGTTCCAGAAAAAGAACCGGATCAGGAGTGCGAATCGAGGCCTGAAGCAGCGCCTTGGCATACCAGGGAGAACCGGGAACCACCACCTTGAGACCGGGCATGTGGCAGAACATCGCTTCGCTCGACTCCTCGTGCAGTTCCGGCGCCTTGACCCCGCCGCCATAAGGAGTACGGACCACCAGCGGGCAGTGCAGCTGGCCTCGGGATCGACTGCGCAAACGGGCGGCATGACTGAAAAGCTGCTCGATGGCGCCATAGGTAAAACCGAGAAACTGGATTTCAGCCACCGGTTTCAGCCCGTAAGCGGCCATGCCGATGGCAACCCCGATAATCGCCGATTCGGACAGCGGCGTGTCGATCACCCGCTCTTCTCCGAACGCCTCGTACAGCCCCTCGGTCAGGCGAAAAACCCCGCCGTCCCGACCGACATCCTCACCGAGCAGCACAACATCCGGATCGCGCTCGAGCTCTTCGCGAAGAGCCAGGTTGATGGCCTGAACCATATTCATCTCAGCCATGATCCAACTCCCGAAGATCGCGCAGCTGCTGCAGCTGTCGCTTCTGGCGCGGGGTCATTTCCGTCCAGGTATAGGCGAAAATATCCCGGGCTCGGGCCGGCGGGGTCGCCTCCTCGCGGGCCACCGCCCGGTCGAGCCGTGCGTCGATCTCCGTTTCCAGCTGCTGCTGGCGGGCGTCATCCCACAACCCGCGGTCGGCGAGAAAACGTCGCATGCGCAACAACGGATCACGCCGCTGCCAGCGCTGAACCTCTTCCGGGTCACGGTAACGGGCGGCATCGTCGGCGGTGGTATGGTCGGCCATACGGTAAGTGTCGCACTCGATCAGGCTCGGACCACCACCGCTGCGGGCCCGCTGCAGCGCCTCGCGGGTGGCCTGGTAAACCGCCAGAACATCATTGCCGTCCACCTGGATGCCGGGAATGCCGTAAGCGATCGCCTTCTGCGCCAGGGTCTCGGCGGCCGTCTGGTGGTTGCGCGAGATCGAAATCGCCCACTGGTTGTTCTGGATGATGAAGACCACCGGCGCCTGGAACACCCCGGCCATGTTTAACCCCTCGTGGAAGTCTCCCTTGGAGGTGCCGCCGTCACCGAAATAGCAGGCGGTGGCAATCGGGTCGCCGCGGTAACGGGCGGCCATGGCGGCGCCGACCGCATGCGGGATGTGGGTGCCGACGGCGATGCAGATGGGGAAGATGTTGAGCTGCTCGGGACAGAGCAGGCCACGTTCATCGCCATTCCAGTACTGGTAGATCTCGGCCAGCGGATAACCGAGGGTGACAAACACGCCGAGTTCCCGAAAGGCGGGGAAAAACCAGTCGCTTTTCTGCAGCGCGTAGGCGCTGCCGACCTGGGAAGCCTCCTGGCCGAGAACCGAAGGATAGGTGCCGAGCCGACCTTCGCGCTGCAGGTGCAGGGCACGCTGATCAAATTGCCGGGTCAGCAGCATCAGCTCATAAAGACGTACCAGGTCGGGGTCGGTCAGGTCAGGCATCAGCTCGGCGTCAACGCGACCCTGTTCATCAAGAATTTCCAGGCGGGAAACAGTGAAAGAGGCAATGATCTTTTTCGACATCCTGCGGCCTTTCGCCAACCCGGGCGGAGCCCCCGCGAGACTCGGGAGCAGGGCAGAAACCTCGATCTCAATACCGCCGCGGGTTCTACCTAGAGTCTATCGGAGGAGAGGGGGGTGTCAAATCGAGAAGGAGCAGGGAGGCGGCGACGCAGAACGTTGCAGATCAGCCCCGCCGTTGCGGCCAGGAGCTGAAGGGAGTCCGGCTGAGACAGGCGTTGTAGTAGCGTTCATCACCCGTCACCTCTTCGCCGACCCAGTCGGGCAGCACAACGGGCTGATCCGGCCGGTCAAGTTCAACCTCGGCCAGCACCAGTCCTTCGTTGGCGCCGTGAAATTCGTCGATCTCCCAGACAAGCCCGGCGTGAGGAACCCGGTAACGGGTCTTTTCAATCTGCGGCCGATGGCAGAGTTCGTCCAGCAACTGCCGCGCCTGCTCGAGCGGAATCGGATATTCGTATTCACTGCGGACACAGCCGCGGGTCGCACCCTTGACCGTCAGGAACCCCCTGTCACCGGCGATCCGCACCCGCACCGTGCGCTGCGGGTCAAGGCTGAGATAACCCTGCCGGTAAGCCACCCCTTGGGCGCCCACCTTCCAGCTGTCGTTTCTGAGCAGAAACTTGCGTTCGATTTCCAGCGCCATCCGGCCAACTCCTGATCCAGGTTTCGCGAATCTCAGGCTTCATCATGCCGTCCTTTGTCCTGCGGGTCAACCGGAGTTGCTTTACAGATCCGATACGACCCCCCTATACTCTCTGAGTAAAATATCTACTCAACGAGGAACCGCCATGGATGAAATACGCACCGCCAGGATGACGGAACTGACCCGGAAACTGCTCAGCTACGGCAAGGAAAATCTCGAGGACATCCTCCACCTGCTGGTCGACGCCACCACCCTACTGACCCGCCAGAACCGTTGCCGCATCTATCTCGAAGATCTGACCGCCGGCCGACTGACCTGCGCCGCCGTCACCGGTCCCCATGCCGAGGAGATCCGCGCCCAGAGCTTCCCCATCAACAGCGAGGATTTTCTCGTCTCCCGGGTCTACACCTCGCAGGATCCGGCCCTGCTCACCGATATCGACCAACTCGACAGTCCCAAGGCGCGGGCGATTGCCGCCCGACTCGAAATCGGCGCCAGCTGCCACCTGCCGCTGATCCACCAACAGCGCGCGGTGGGGGTTCTCTGCCTTGACAGCGGTCGTCGCGGGCAGTTGCCGGGCGATGCCGAGATCGAAGAACTGCGGCAGTTCCTGCTGCAGGCCACCCCGGTCCTCGACCGCGCCCGCAAGTACCATCAGCAGATCCTGCTGGCACGAGAAATAGATACCGCCAAGAGCCAGCAGGCGGCGCTGTTCATGGTCCGCTCGGCAGTCCGCCTGATCGACAAGCTGGCCCTGGCGTCAGTGCTGGTGCCCCGGCCGGGAGAATCGGAGGACCGGGTGCTGGAGATCCTCGCCTCCTACTCTCCGGACATCGCCGTCAAACGCCTCTATGAGGATGAGAAGCAGATCGAACTCGGCACCGGACGCTCGTTGCTGTCACGCTACATCCACAGCGACGGCACCATCCGCGACGAGAAACTGCTCAAGCCGATCTATATCGAAAATCTCCCGGCGCAGACCCTGCAGAAACGCTACCTGACCGACCAGATGGGGTTGCAGTCTCTCTACGTGGTGCCCCGTCTCGATCCTCATTCCCGCCGGGTGCGCTGCCTGGTCAACTACTATACCGCCGAAAGATACCGCTTCAGCCCCTTCGAACAAGGGCTGCTCGAAGCCCACGCCGAGATGGCGGAACGGGTCATCCAGGAGATCGGCGGCGAACACATGGAGATCCAGGTTCTCGCCGAAATCAACGCCCTGCTGCAGGAGAAATACGAGAACCTGCCTTCTTTCCTCAACCGGGTGCTGGCCAAGGCGACCGAACTGATCGGCGCCGACACCGGCAGCATCGCCCTGGTACGCGAACGGGAGGGTGAACGCTGGCTGGTGGTCGAAGAGAATGACGGCACCCTGACCGGAGCCAAGATCAAGGAGTGGCTGAAACGCAACATTCCCCCGATCCGGATCGGCGCCGAAGAATTGCCGGCCGAGGAACGCAGCCTGACCGGGCTGGCCGCCGCCACCGGCCGGGAACAGCTGATCACCGACACCCGCGAAGAAACAGGCGGCCGCGGCTTCTACCGCGAGATCACCACCGACATCCGCAGCGAACTGGCGGTGCCGGTGCTGCACGATGACGAGGTGCTGGCGGTGATCTGTCTCGACTCGCTGCGCCCCTGGTACTTCACCGCCGAACACCGTCAGATCCTGCAGATCATTCAGCGGATGATTTCCCGCCACCTGTTCGACCTGCAGCGTATTGAACAGCTGACCTCCGAGGTCGAACAACTGCGTTCCGATGTCGGCTACCGGGATCCCAGTATTCACTCCTACCGGCTCGGCAACATCATCGGCAACGCCCCGCGCGCCCGGGAGATCGTTGAATTCATCCAGCAGGTCACACCGCCGATCTTCAATCGGATCACCCTCTGGCACAAGACCGATGTCGAGGAAGCGACCCTCGGCCTGCCGTCAATTCTGATCACCGGGGAAACCGGCAGCGGCAAAGAATTCATCTTCAACAATATCTTTTCGCGGCTCAACGAAATGTACCAGGGACGCTTCGGCCGCCGCCGTGAACTGCCGGTGAAAAAGACCAACATCGCCGCCTACAGCGGTGAACTCACCTACTCCGAGCTGTTCGGTCACAAGCGCGGCGCCTACACCGGCGCCCACACCGACCGCCAGGGAATCCTCGAAGAGGCCCACGGCGGGGTGGTCTTTCTTGACGAAATCGGCGACGCCGACCCGAAAACTCAGGTTCAGCTGCTGCGCTTCCTCGACAACGGTGGTTTTGTCCGACTCGGCGACAACCAGACCCGCTATGCCCGGGTGCTGCTGATCGCCGCCACCAACAAGGATCTCGGTCGGCTGATCGAAGCCGGCGATTTCCGTGAAGATCTTTATCACCGGCTCTCGGAACTGACCATCGAGGTTCCTTCCCTCAACCAGCGCCGGGAAGATATCCCCGACCTTGCCACTCATTTCCTCGGTCGCCTCTACCGCATCTATCGACGCCCCGGAGAGCCGGCGGAACCGCCGATGCTGACCCGCGGCGCCCGAGAGGAACTGGCGCGCCACCATTACAGCGGCAATATCCGCGAACTGCGCAGCATCCTGGTCCGGGCCCTCTTTTTTCGCGAGGGGCACAAAATTGACGAGCAACTGATTCGTCATACCCTGGGCCGCCCCCGTCCGGCGAAAAGCGCCACGTCCCGACAGACCACCCGTCGACTGACAGAAGAACTGGCCGAGCAGATCCTGGAATCCATCACCTCCGGACAGGAAACCTTCTGGAGTGCCCTCTACAGCCCATACTCAGAAAACCGCATCACCCGTGACATGGTCCTCGCCGTTCTCAACCTGGCCCGCCGCCAGGGAGCGACCAGCATGCCGAAACTGGCCGGTCTGCTGCGCGCCTGCGACCCGAAGAGCGACCGCAACGAAGAACGCAAAACGTTCTTCCGTTTCAAAAACTTCCTCTACAAAACCATCCGTATCCAGTGAGTCAAAAAAGCGCGGGAGCAACTTCCGCTGCTCCCGCGCTTTGACAACCTCCAGAGGGGACTCCCCGTTTTATTATCCAAACCTCAAGCCATGCGTACCACCTCGACCCGATAACCGTCCGGATCGGAAACGAAATAGAAACTGGCCGTGCCGCTCAAGCCTTTCAGCGGCGTCGGATCCAGGCCGAGTTCCTGATGTCGTCGGTGCGACGCTTCGAGATCGTCGACGCTGACCGCCAGATGGGAATAACCGTTGCCTATGACGTAAGGCTCCTGCTGGTTGTAATTGTAGGTCAACTCCAGTTCAAAACTGTCACTCGGATCGGTCAGGTAGGAAAGGGTGAAGCCGTCATCGGGAAAATCACGCTTGCGGGAAACCTTGAAACCGAACGCCTGCTGATAAAAATGTTCACTTTTTTCCAGGTTCATCACCCGAATACAGACGTGAATCATGCGATAGGTCATCTGCAACCTCCTCCGACACCATCAATCATGACCGATCACCTTGAGATCGGTCAACTCGGGAAAATGCGTCAGGATAATCTTGCGGGCGGCCTCGTGATTATGCTTGGAGGCAAAACGCAGGCGGACATCCATTTCCCAACAGAAATCGCACATACAGTCCTTGGCATTATAGGTTTCCGCCCCGCAGTTTTTGCAGTATATCTTCTGTTCTCGCTTACTTTTCATCGTTGGTAGTATATCGCTTTTCTGGAAAAAAATAACCGGAAAATAATGTCCGCTCCGCTTGCCGGCAGAAGGCCTCAGCTTTCCCGGCAAAAATGAAAAGGGCCTGCAGATCATAAACTGCAGGCCCTTCAGAATTTTTGGCTCCCCGAGCCGGACTCGAACCAGCGACAAGGTGGTTAACAGCCACCCGCTCTACCAACTGAGCTATCGGGGAAGAGAATAGTTTTTCTAACTCACTGTTTTTGCGAGAAGAAAAGCTATTTTGCCGTTACAAATGGACCGAAAAACAACCCAAAAATCCGTGTAACGACGTGAGGGTTTATACGATAGCCGGCGAGTGCTGTCAAGAAAAAATCAAAACACCACCTGGTCCATCTCCTCAATGGTTTATGGACCGATTTCATTTCTGCTCAAGGAAAGTCTGTTCGGTGACAGCCGGATAGAAGAGGACCATTTCCGGGCTGTGCTGACAACCTGCTGGGAAGGCATCCGCGGCCAGGACCGGCGCCTGGATAAATGGGAAAAATTTGCTCCTCAATCGAAGTGATTACTCACTTAGCTCTCAGGAGGAACAACCTGCGCAGGCCTGCCTGCGAAAAGGAGGTTCCATTATGGTAACCCTTACTCAGAACAGAATGTTCAACCATGTCGTCTTGGTCGCTGATGACAATCCCCCGGCACGCGATCTGCTGAGCCTGATCCTGGCGGAACAAAACTGCAAGGCAATCACCGCCAACAACGGCTTCGAAGCCTGGCAGATTCTCCAGGAAACGCAGGTCGACCTGTTGGTGGTGGAACTGGACCAGGTTCCCGGGGAATGCCGGGGGGGGGAAGACAGGCTGTCCCCCAGCTTTCAACTCGGCTGGCGACAAGCTATGACAAGCATAACGGATTCAGGTGTACCCTGCTATCTCTCCATCGGCAGGCCTCCCAGCATCAGGGAGATGGTTGCCCAGATCCGCCTGTTGCTGCAGGACACCCCGGCCACCACGCAAAAAAGGCCCGCGATCATTAAGATCGCGGGCCTTTCAACAATTTTATCCAAGGATCAGGCGCCCTTTTTCAACTCCAGCAGAATCTGTTTGGCAACCGCCTTGACGGTTTCAAAAACCCCCTCACCGGTGGTCGCGCAGGCCTCGAAATCAGGGACAGCGTCCGGGTTGAGCAATTCACGCAATTCCTCCACCGATGTCAGGTTCGGCAGGTCGCGTTTATTGTACTGAACAACGAAGGGCAGCTTTTCCAACTGGTAGCCCTGTTCTTCGAGATTGTCCTTGAGATTCTCCAAACTCTCGATATTGGCATCGAGACGCTCTTCCTGGGAATCTGCGACAAAAACCACCCCGTCAACACCCTTGAGAATAAGCTTACGCGAGGCATCGTAAAAAACCTGACCGGGCACGGTATAGAGGTGGAAACGGGTTTTGAAACCACGGATCTCACCGAGAGCCAGAGGGAGAAAATCAAAAAACAGGGTTCTTTCGGTCTCGGTCGCCAGGGAAATCATCTTCCCCTTGGCGGACGGATCGGTTTTTTGGTAGATGTACTGCAGGTTGGTCGTCTTGCCGCACAGGCCGGGACCATAATAGACGATCTTGCAGTTGATTTCCCGTGAAGCGTAGTTGATGAAGGACATGCCTGGCTACCCCGTCACTTGAAGAGGTTGTCGATGTCGTCGTCGGTGATCTCGGCGAAGGGGCTCTGCGACTGCCCGGACTTCTCCAACCGCTCGGCTTTCTCTCCAAGGGCCTTGAAAATTCTCGCCAGTTCGTCGCTGGCCTTCTTCACCCTCAGCCGGACCAGCCCCAGGGAAGAGCGCTGATCAAATATCACCACCAGGATGACCCGCTGGGCAACAATCGAGATATGGATATTATCCTTTTCCCCTTCATGGAAGAGGATGGAGAACTCCTTCTCGCCAATCAACTTGGCCAGGCCACCAGTGGCGGCGATATTACCGGCCGTCAGCGAAGCGAGGCTGGTGGTATCGAGATGTTCGGTTTCTCCCGTCGACGCAATCAGCTGCCCGTTCTTGTCAACCAGGAAAATAACTTTCGAATTGGACTCCCGCAGCAGCTTGTTAAGCACGCCGGTGATCTGCTGAAGTTCCTCCTCGTACATAACAAAGGGAGAAGAATGGGACCCGAACATTGCTTACGCTCCTTGGTCAGGTTTGTATATCCGCTGTTTTATAGCATCTAACACCAGTCCGGGCAAGGCTTTTACCGGCCGAACAGGCCGCCGAAAATAAAACATCCCGACAGGTTGCCCTGCCGGGATGTTTTGCTGCTGCGTCGTTTGACGACTTTATTCGCCCTTGCCGCAGTCGGCCTGCATCGCCGCCAGTTTCTTGTAGAGGTCGTAGCGGGTGGCATCATCCTTGGCGCTCTGGGCCAGCAGCGCCTCGGCCTGCTCCGGATTGGCCTTTTTCAGAACCCGGAAGCGGTTCTGGTTGGCAGCAAAGTCCTGGAAACTGATCGACGGATCCTTGCTGTCGAGCTGCAGCGGATTCCTGCCCTGCTCGACCAAACGCGGATCAAAGCGGAACAGCGGCCAGTGACCGCAGTTGACAGCCTCTTTACAGGTATCAACGGCGGTAGTCATGTTGATGCCATGCGCGATACAGTGGCTGTAGGCGAGGATCAGGGACGGGCCGTCAAAACTCTCGGCCTCGATCATCGCCTTGACCGCCTGGGCCGGGTTGGAGAGCGCAATATGAGCGACATAGATGTTGCCGTAGCTCATGGCGATCATCCCCAGGTCTTTCTTCGGCATCGGCTTGCCGCCGGCGGCAAACAGAGCCACGGCGCCGGTCGGGGTCGACTTGGAAGCCTGACCGCCGGTGTTGGAATAGACCTCGGTGTCAAGCACCAGCACGTTGACATTCTCGCCGGACGCGAGCACATGGTCGAGGCCACCGTAACCGATGTCGTAAGCCCAGCCGTCACCGCCGTGAATCCAGACCGACTTCTTGACCAGATAGTCGACATTGACCAGCAGCGGCTTGGCGGTTTCATGGGTACAGGCGCCGAGAATCTTGCGCAGCTGGGCCACGCGGCCCCGCTGGGCCTCGATCTCTTCCTGGCTGTCCTGCGCCGATGCGAGAATCTCGCGCTTCAGATCGGCGGTCCCTTCACAGGCCTTACAGCCGCAGTCAATGTTCTTTTCGAGCAGTTCACGGGCGTAGCCGGTGGTCTTGTCAATCGCCAGGCGCATACCCAGACCGAACTCGGCATTGTCCTCGAACAGCGAGTTGCTCCAGGCCGGTCCGAGGCCGTCCTTGCGCTTGGTCCACGGGGTGGTGGGCAGGTTGCCGCCGTAGATCGACGAACAGCCGGTGGCGTTGGCCACCACCATGCGGTCGCCAAACAACTGCGAACAGAGCTTGACGAACGGGGTCTCGCCGCAACCGGCGCAAGCGCCGGAGAATTCGAACATCGGCGGCAGCAGCTGGCTCCCTTTCAGGGTGCCGCGATTGACCAGCGCCGGATCGGTGTCGGGCAGATTGAGGAAAAACTCCCAGTTCTTCGCCTCGGCATCGCGCAACGGAGCCTGGAAGGTCATGTTGATCGCCTTGCGGCCCTCGTCGGTCTTGCTCTTGGCCGGGCAATTGTGCACGCAGGCCCCGCAACCGGTGCAATCCTCGGGAGCGACCTGCAGGGTAAAGAGCTTGCCGTCCATGTCCTTGCCCCGGGCGGCGCAGGACTGGAAGGTCTCGGGAGCCCCCTTGAGATCGGATTCGTCGTAGATCTTCATACGGATGGTGGCGTGCGGGCAGACAAAGGAACAGATGCCGCACTGGATGCAGACCTCCTTGTCCCAGACCGGGATATTGACAGCGATGTTGCGCTTCTCGAAGGCTGCAGTACCGGTCGGGAAGGTGCCGTCGGCGGGCATCGCCGAGAGAGGCAGTTCGTGACCGAGGCCGTCGATAATTTTCCCGAGGGTCTTCTGCACCATCTCCGGGGTGCCGTCCCATTTGCCGATCTGCATCTCGATGGTGCTGTCGGCCACGGTCGGAACCGTCACTTCCTGGATACTCTCCAGGGCGACATCGACCGCCTGCTTGTTCATGTTGACGACCTTCTCGCCGGCCTTGCTGTACGACTTGACGATGGCGTCCTTGATCTGCTGAATCGCCTGGGTCTCGGGGATGATGCCCGAGATCTTGAAGAAGGCGGTCTGCATGATGACGTTGATGCGCGGTCCGAGGCCGATCTTTTCGCCGAGATGAACACCGTCGATGACGTAGAACTTGAGGCCCTTGTCGATGATCTGCTGCTGCACGTATTTCGGCAGGTGAGCCCAGATCTCGTCCTTGCCGTAGGGGGCATTGAGCAGGAAGGTCGCGCCATCCTTGGCGTTCTTCAGCATGTCGTACTTCTCGAGGAAGGAGAAGTTGTGACAGGCGACGAAATCGGCCTGCTGGATCAGGTAGGTACTCCGGATCTCCCGGTTGCCGAAACGCAGGTGACTGGTGGTCATCGAACCGGCCTTCTTCGAATCATAGACGAAGTAGGCCTGAACCTTGTGATCGGTGCAGTCACCGATGATCTTGATCGAGTTCTTGTTGGCGCCGACGGTACCGTCGGAACCGAGGCCATAGAACATCGCCGCATAGCCGTCGAAGGGAACCAGGTAGTTCGGATCGAACTCAAGGCTGTTGTTGCAGAGATCATCCTTGAACCCGACGATGAAATGGTTTTTCGGCTTGTCGGCCAGCATATTGTCGAGCACCGCCTTGCACATCCCGGCGTTGAACTCGAAGGAACCGAGACCGTAACGGCCGCCGACGATGGCAGGGTAACCTTCAAAACGGGTGAACCCTTCGACCATCCCCTCGCCGATGGCGGTACGCACCGCCTGGTAGAGCGGCTCGCCGATGGAGCCGGGCTCCTTGGTCCGGTCGAGGACGGTGATCTTCTTTACCGAAGCCGGCAGAGCCTGGCAGAACTGCTCAATCGGGAAAGGCAGGAACAGACGAATCTTGATCAGGCCGACCTTCTCCCCCTGGGCATTGAGATGCAGCACCAGCTCTTCCATGGCGTCACAGCCGGAACCCATCATCACCACCACGCGCTCGGCATTCGGGTCGCCGACATAATCGACCAGGTTGTACTGACGGCCGACTCGCTTGGCAAACTTGTCCATTTGCGCCTGGAGGATGCCGGGAACTTTCTCGTAATAGGGATTGACCGTTTCCCGGCCATGGAAATAGACGTCCGGATTCTGCGCGGTGCCGCGCAGTTCCGGATGATCGGGAGACAGGCCGCGTTGGCGATGGGCGACCATCAGCTCATCATCGATCATGTGGCGCATGTCATCCTGCGACAGCTGCTCAACCTTCTGCACCTCGTGAGAGGTACGGAAACCATCGAAGAAATGCAGCACCGGCACCCGCGATTCGAGAGTGGTCGCCTGAGCGATCAGGGCGAAGTCCATGACCTCCTGCGGATTGTTGGAACAGAACATGGTCCAGCCGGTCTGGCGACAGGCCATGACGTCGGAATGGTCACCGAAGATCGACAGCGCCTGGGCGGCAATGGCACGGGCCGAAACATGAAAGACGGTCGAGGTCAGCTCGCCGGCAATCTTGTACATGTTCGGGATCATCAGCAGCAGACCCTGGGAGGCAGTGAAAGTGGTGGTCATGGCACCGGCCTGCAGAGCCCCGTGAACGGCTCCGGCAGCGCCCCCCTCGGACTGCATTTCGACCACCTTGGGAACCGTGCCCCAAATATTCTTCTCTCCGGCCGCGCTCTTGGCGTCGGAGATCTCACCCATCACCGATGACGGGGTGATCGGGTAGATGGCAATCACCTCGTTGACAGCATGGGCAACATGCGCCGCGGCGGTATTACCGTCGATACAAACCATCTTACGCGACATGAAATCCTCCTTTTGAGTTGGTTTTCCGGGAATCGATAGTGACGGGTTCATCTCCTCCGCAACGCGACAAGCGGCTGCCGGAAGAGAGCTGAAAGCCTGTATGCAGTATACGATTTAAGAGAAAAAAAACAACGCCGGGTCAAAGGTCCCTGCGACCTTCGACAGCCCGGTTGACTGTTGCGTCGTCGACAAATTCAAGGTCACTGCCGGTGGGGATGCCATGAGCCAGCCGCGTCACCCTGATTCCCAGGGGACGCACCTGCCCGGCCAGGTAAAGGGCCGTGGCATCCCCCTCAACGGTAAAATTGGTCGCTACCAGCAGTTCCCGAACCGCGCTCCCTTTCAGTCGCTGCAGCAGTTCGACAAAACGCAGCTGCTCGGGACCGATTCCATCCAGCGGAGAAAGGGCCCCCTGCAGCACATGGTAGCGGCCACGAAACGAGCGGCTGCGCTCGATGGCAATCAGATCCTGCGGCTGCTCAACAACACAAAGCAGACCCTCATCGCGGCCGGGGTCGGTACAAATCGGACAGGGATCAGACTCGGTGATATGGAAGCAACGGGAGCAGAACCCTATTTTTTCCTTCAGTTCCAGGATGGCCCCTGCCAGGGCTTCCGCCTCCGCCCGCGGCTGCCGCAACAGGAAGAAAGCTAACCGGGTTGCGGTCTTCTTGCCGATACCCGGAAACTTGGCCAATTCGGCGACCAGACGGGCAAATGACGGGATGGAGTCTAGCATGAGATTTTCCAAAAATCCAACTCTTTGGAACGCTGTTTTATTTTTTAAGGCCGGCCAAAATTTCTTTACAACGTCTTTAAAATTTCCCGGTCAAATGGTCAGGCCACAAGCGTTGTAATACCACGGCTTTGCCCAAAAAATCAAGACTTTAGCTCTTTTTTGCTGTGCCCGAAACGGGATTCACGGCGACCAAACCCACCGTTCAGAACAGTCCCGGGATATTCATGCCACCGGTAATCTTGCCCATTTCCTGCTGCATCATCTCCTGGCTCTTCTTGATGGCCTCATTGACCGCGGCGACCACCAGATCCTGAAGCATTTCCACATCGTCGCTGTCAACCACCCCCGGATCAATACTGATCGACAGCAGTTGCTGTTTGCCGTTGACCACCGCCGACACCATTCCGCCACCGGCCGAGGCCTCGACTTCACGTCCGGCCAGCTCTTCCTGAAGGCGCGCCATTTTCTGCTGCATCAGCTGCGCCTGCTTCATGATATTACCCAATCCTTTTGCCATGACCTTCCTCCATTGTCACCGCCGCCGGCGGTCTTTCTGTTTTGTTGGGGAAACGATACAGGGTTCCGACCCTTCATGCGTGGCCGAAAATCGGCCGCTCGCCGGATCAGACAAACCCTTTGTCAATAGGTCTCACATCCTTGACACTGGCGCCGAAGATATCCTGCGCCGACTTGATCAGGGGATGGTCCAGGGCATCTGCCCGCAAACGCCGCTGACGGTCACTTTCCTGCTGACGACGCGCCTGCTCCAGGGATGGCCGGGCCTTGGCGGCGTCACCCGCAAGCGACGAGACACGCAACTTGACAGCGGTCCCGAAATAGTCTCCGGCAAGTGCCGTCAGTGCCTCGACAAGCTCCGGATCATCCAACTGCCCCAGGGCGAAGGAGCCCCGCGGCAAACCAATTTCAAGAATCGGGGGAGCGAGCTGCAGGGGGCTGGCCTGTTCGAGAATGGATGCAATCAGCGGCCGACGGCGGGCCTTGACAAATTCGACCAGCCCCGGCCAGTCCCCCTTTCCGGAGTTCGGGGCAGCCGGGGCCTCAACCTTTTTTGGCGTCGGCTCCGGCGGCGGGGGCGATTCTGCGGCAGCGGTCGAAGACGGAGCAGAACGCGGTGCAGGCGCGGACGGCACGACAGCTCCCCGGGAAAGGCGTTTTTCAAGTTCAGCCAGGCGTTTGAGCAATTGCCCGACATCTTCCGTGGGCGGCAACTGCGCCAGGCGCAGCAACACCATTTCCAGAGTCAGACGCGGCATCGGCGACGCCGCCAGCTCCGATTCCAGCTTGAGCAGCACTCCCTGAATGCGCTGCAGATCCTCCAGGCCGGCCTGCGCCGCCAGCGCCTGGAGCTCAGCCAGTTCATCGGCCGTGACATCAAGCAGTTCCTGCGGCTCATCCAGAACCCGGCAAAGAACCAGCGAGCGAAGCGTCTCGACGAGATCCCGACCATACTGTCGATAGGAATAGCCGAGATGGTCGACCCGCCGGACCATCTCCAGCAGCCGACGGCTGTCACGCTGCAGCAGAGCCTCGACAGTATCGAGCAGCAATCGCCGATCGACCAGCCCCAGCAGACCCTGAACATCCTCATCCGCGGCCCTGTCGCCGCAGAAGGCGATGACCTGATCAAGGGTGGAGAGCGCGTCGCGCATGCTCCCCTCGCCGCGCCTGGCGACCATGGTCAGTGCCCGTTCGCTGATCTCCACTTTCTCGACTTCGACGATTTCCTTCAACCGCGAGACGACACTCGGCAGAGGAATCTTGCGAAAATCGAAGCGCTGGCAACGCGACAGAATGGTGATGGGAATCTTGTGCGGCTCAGTAGTCGCAAAAATAAACTTGGCATGATCCGGCGGCTCTTCCAACGTTTTCAACAGGGCGTTGAAGGCATTGATGGAGAGCATGTGGACTTCGTCGATGATAAAGATTTTGAATCGTGAACGTGAAGGCAGGTAGCGGATATTTTCACGCAACTCACGTATATCGTCGACACCGGTGTTCGAGGCGCCGTCAATCTCGAGAACATCGGTGCCGTTCCCTTCACTGATCTCCAGACAGGAAGGGCACTGATTGCAGGGTTCCGCCGTTATCCCCTGCTCACAGTTGAGAGCCTTGGCGAAAATCCGGGCTGCGGACGTCTTGCCGACCCCGCGGGCACCGGTGAAAAGAAAGGCGTGATGGACACGACCGGTACGGATGGCGTTGCCGAGAGTCTGGCTGACATGTTCCTGCCCGATCAGATCGGCGAAGGTCTGAGGGCGCCACTTGCGCGCCAGTACCAGGTAGGACATCGCGTCATCAGGCTCCAAGGAATAGACATTAAGAAGAGATTGCCGCCACAAGTGACAGCCAGGCACCCCCGCGGCACACGGGAGAGGTTGTTACCGCTGCTCCCTTCCGGGCCTGACGGAGTTGGCAACCGCCCGTTGCGCGGGACCCGGCTGTCACTTCTGGCGGCAATCAGCCGCGGAAAAACAGAAAAGAAACGCCCGCAGAGAAAATGTTCGCGGGCCGCTTTTCGTCCACTGGACGCGCTCGCTCCGCTTCGAATCCCCCCAGGGAACCCGTCTACCTTTGTTTGAAGCTGGCGGAGAGGGAGGGATTCGAACCCTCGGTAGCTTTCACTACACACGATTTCCAATCGTGCACCTTCGGCCGCTCGGTCACCTCTCCGCAGGGTGCGTAGAATACACGAAGGGGAATGGGCTGTAAAGGTTTTTTGGCGCAGCAAAAAGGGAGGGGAAAACCGGTCGTGAAGCCCCTAGTGAAGGGCTCCGGAGAGATGGTCGAAGTCACCGAGCAGAGCGGTGTAATCACGATCGTCTCCCCGTCGGGGCAGGCGCAGGCGATCACGATTTTCGGCCAGGTAACGGGAAACTTCATCCACCGGCATCGGCCGGGCGAAAAAATACCCCTGCATCTCCTGGCAGCCGCGGGATTGCAGAAATTTCAATTGCTCGGCGGTCTCCACACCCTCGGCAATGACATCGAGTTCCAGGCTCTGCGCCATGCCGATAATGGCCTCGACAATGGCGGCATCATCCCGACTCCCGGTCACGTCGCGAATGAAAGACTGATCGATCTTGATGCGGTCGATGGGGAAATTCTTGAGATAATTAAGCGAGGAATAACCGGTACCGAAATCATCAATCGCCAGATCGATACCACGCACCTTGAGAAAGGCCAGAATACGATTGGTCGCCTCGGCATCTTCCATCAGGTAACTCTCGGTCAATTCCAGCTCAAGGAACTCCGCCGGCAGCCCCGTTTCGGCCAGGATCCGGTCAATCATCGCCACCAGGTCGGGCTGGCGGAACTGCCGACCGGAGATATTGACCCCGACCCGAACCTGGGGGTAACCCTCCTCATGCCAGGCCTGAACCTGGGCACAGGCGCTGCGCAACACCCATTCGCCGAGCGGCCGGATCAGACCGGTCTCTTCGGCGACCGGAATGAACCGTGCCGGAGAAATCATCCCCTCCTCCGGATCGATCCAGCGCACCAGCGCCTCCAGGCCGATCAGAGAACGGGTCTGCATATCCCATTGCGGCTGGTAATAGACCTGGAAATGTTCCTGTTCGATGGCTTCGCGCAGCCTGTGCTCCAGCATGTGGCGGTCATAGGCGTTGCGGTTCATCTCCTCCGAGAAAAACTGGAAGTTGTTGCGTCCCTTTTCCTTGGCGGCATACATCGCCATGTCGGCATGCTTGAGCAACGTCTCGGCATTGCGACCATCATGCGGATACATCACCACGCCGATGCTGGTCGACGTAAAAACCGTCTTGCCGTCAAGGCTCACCGGCTCAGCCAGCAGTTCGAGAATTTTTTCGGCGACGATAACCCCGTCCCGTTCGGTTTTCACCGAGGTCAACAGCACGACAAACTCGTCCCCGCCGAGCCTGGCGACCGTATCACTCTGCCGCACGCAGGCACGCAACCGCTCGGCGACCGCCTGCAGCAGACGATCACCGGCATCATGACCGAGAGTGTCGTTCACGTCCTTGAAACGATCAAGATCGAGAAACAGCAGCGAAAGAGGATGGTCATGCCGACTGGCCTGCGCCAGAGCCTGGTCAAGGCGGTCATAAAACAGGCTGCGGTTCGGAAGTCCGGTCAGAATATCATGATAGGCCAGCTTGCGGATTTCCTCTTCGGCCCGCTTGCGTTCAGTAATATCGCGGATCGAACCGACCAGCTTGAGGGGTTTTCCTCCCGCGTCGCAGATCAGGCTGATGTTGATCGAACAGGCAATGGTTTCTCCGCTGCTGCGCCGCAGCTGCAGTTCGAAATCCTTCAACTGCGGCGACTCAAGCAGCTTCTCACGAATTTCAGCCATCCTCCCCTGTTCCGCCGAAATGGTGGAAAAAAGCCTTCCGACCAACTGGTCCCTACGGTAACCGAGCAGATGCTCGACCGAGGGACTGATTTCGATCAGGATGCCTCCCATGCTGGCCTCGAAATAGACATCCTGGATATTCAGAAAAATTCGCCGGTAGCGCTCTTCATTTTCCCGCAGGGCTTCTTCGGCCAGACGTTTGGCGGTAATGTTGCGGATCGTCCCCGTCAACCCGGAGATCCCATGATCAATACGCCCGAAGGGACGGACCACCAGTTCCACCCAGCGGTAGCTCTCAGCCAGCGTCTTCAGCCGCAGCTCACATTGGGCAAAGGGTTCTTCCCCCGCCAGCAGGGGGGCAATCAATGCCCGTGCCCTGTCCCGATCGTCAGCGTAAACCGAATCAAGCAGTTCCTCACCGAGCGTCTCATCCCGTCGACGCCCGGTCACGTGTTCCCAGGCCGGATTCAGGTAGGTCCAGCGCGCCTTTTCATCGGTCTGAAAAAAAACATCGATCGCCGATTCAACCACCAGCCGGTAACGCTGCAGATCATCGGCGGCATCATGCGTTTCGCTGTCCTTTTCCCCGACGCGAGAAGAGGATGTCACCGCCGGAAAAAGAAGCAGCCCACCTGCCACCAGGGCAAACAGCCACACCTGTTCATCCCAGACCAGCAGAGCACCCACCGACGCCAGCAGCATCAGCGGCCACAGCACCCGCTGAACAAAACGGTCTGCGCATCTCCAACCGTTGCCGCCGGATGCCGCATTGATGATGAAACCGCGCTCTCCCACAACAGCTACCTTCGCCAGACTTGAGCCAGCAGCAGCGAACCGACCAATCCGATTCTGTCCTGTCGCGGCCTTTCTTCATATCGGCAATGCAGGAGTCTGTCTTTACCCTGAAAATTGGGGGAACTAGCGAAAAAAAGAGGGGAAATCGAGGGGCACCCGCTCCGTTTCAAGCCCCCCCGAAAACCCATATCTTTCCACTAATCTTTCCACCAATCCTTCATTCGAGCCAGGAAGAAAAAAACAAGGGCCTAGCCGAAAACGGCTAAGCCCTTGTTTTTACTTGGCGGAGGGGGGGGGATTCGAACCCCCGGTGGCTTGCGCCACAACAGATTTCGAGTCTGTCACCTTCGGCCGCTCGGACACCCCTCCAGATTCTGGATTATGTTTATCTTGCAGCTTTTTTTCGTTCGCGCAACTGCCGGAAAAACTCTCTCAGCACGTCGCTGCATTCCTCTCTCAGCACCCCCTCAACCACCTCGACCCGGTGGTTGAAACGTTCATCCCGGTGCAGTTCGTAAATCGATCCAACCGCGCCGGCCCGTGGGTCGCGACAGGCATAGACCAGCCGCGGTATCCGGCTGAGTATAATCGCTCCCATGCACATCACGCAGGGTTCGAGAGTGACATAAAGGCTGCAGTCAAGCAACCGCCAGGAGCCGAGCACCTCGGCAGCCTGCCGGATCGCCAGCAACTCGGCATGGGCCGTCGGATCCTGATCAACTTCCCGCCGGTTGTGGGCCCGGGCGATGATTTCGCCCTGATGGACGATCACCGCGCCGATCGGGACTTCAGCAAGGGTTTCCGCCCGCCGGGCCTCGGCAAGAGCCTCCAGCATGTAGCCATGGTCCTCGCCCTGTTGTGTCTCCTGCATCATCAACCACCTGGCCCTGCCGAACGGTGGATACTTGTATCACGAACTTGAAACGCTGACAAGACCACAGAAAAAACTAAGGGAACCCACCGGACCGCCGATAAAAAAGAACAACCTCAAACCACGGGCTGAAACCATGCACAAACCAAACAGCGCACAACTGACCCTGAAGACACGCCATCCGGGGACAACTTTTCTGGGGATTTTCACCCTGCTGGCCCTGGGACTTTACCTGGCCGCCCTGGCCGCCTTGACGGCCGATGACCTGCAACGGGAAGCCCGGGTCCGGATCACGCCCGATCCACCCATGTTGATCGACACGGAATCCGCGCCGCAGACCGCCGCCCTTGATCATCCCGGGCGTTTCTGACAGCAGCCAAACTCCCGCCCCACCCCACAAAACAACAAGGCCCCGGCACCGTAAAAGTGCTGGGGCCTTATTTTAAATGGCGCGCCGCGGAAGATTCGAACTCCCGACCTTCTGATCCGTAGTCAGTATCAGATACGATTTCACACTTTTCCATATCTCTTCAATAAATTGACTTTTCATTTGTGATAACAATGTGTTATAATTGTTCCTGCGAGTCATTAGTGTTCATCTCTGTCCATGCCGAACCGGAAAAGTTATTAGCAAATCTATTAGCAGAACGATTCTGCTAATAGCGCGACACACCATGGCCCAAAGAAAAGTCACTAATGCCACCCTGAATGGAAAAAGGTTCGCTCCAAAGGAGAATACCTACCTGAAACAGTTCGAACCCGGACTCTACCTGCGAGTTTCTCCTTCCGGGGGCAAGTCCTTTGTCACCCTGTACACCTTCGACGGCAAACAGCACTGGCACACGATCGGCAAATTCCCTGCCATGTCTCTGGCGACCGCCCGCAGGAAACTGGAGGAGATTCAGAACTTGATTGCAGACGGGAAAGATCCGCTGCAGATCAAACTGGAGGAGAAAACCAACCGCATAAATGCACCAACCGTACAGGAGTTCGTCGAGGTCTATCTGAAAAAGTGGGCTGAGCCGAACAAGAAGAGCGCCAAGGAAGACCGACGCATTCTTGAAAAGGATATCATCCCTAAATGGGGCAACCGCAAACTGGCTGGCATTACCCGCCCGGAGATCATCTCCCTGCTCGACGAGGTAGCAGTGCGCGGCCCCATCATGGCCAACCGTACCCTGGCCGTGATTCGTAAAATGTTCAACTTTGCCATCAAACGGGGCGTACTTGAGTTGTCGCCCTGCCAAAATATCGAAGCCCCCGGCAAAGAGGTCAGAAAGGACCGGGTCCTGAGCTTTGAGGAAATCAAAGCCCTATGGACTATCGAATTTACTGACATCACCCGCCGTGCCCTGCTGACAATCCTTGCAACAGCCCAACGCCCGGGCGAGGTGACCGCCATGCGCTGGGAAGAAATCAGCGACGACTGGTGGACAATTCCAGCCGACAAGGCCAAGAATGGGCGAATGCACCGGGTTTTCCTGAACGACACGGCCAAATCCCTGCTGGGTCCTGTCCGAAAACGCGGCTTCGTCTTTCCCTCCCGCGCCGAGGGACAGCCTATCAACCCGAACGCTCTCGCCAGAGCCCTTCGGCAGAGAAAAGCGCGCATCTGCAAAGAGCCCAACGACGGAGAGCTGAGCTTTGACTTCACACCACATGATCTCCGCCGCACTTCCGCCAGCCACATGGCAAGCCTCGGAACCTCCCGCTTGGTCATCGCCAAGATCCTCAATCACGCCGAGCATGAGGTAACAGCCGTATATGACCGTTACGGCTACGACCGGGAAAAGCAGATCGCTCTCGAAGCCTGGGGACGGAAGCTGAGTCAGGTCATCCATTCGTAAAACAGGACAACATCCTGACCATACATAAACGAGGCATCTGAAACAATTTATGTCCGATCAAGCTACTGGCACATAGAGTAATGTCGCGCAAAAACTGCCTCCCAGATATCCTCACTTTTTATTTCGGACCTATCCACAAAACAAAGGCTGTGGAACGGCGATACCGCCGTAAATAGTTCGTCTTAGCTGTGTGCCAACCGCATATTTGAGCAGATCGTCGAACTGCTCAAGTACCGGTTTTGCTTGCATAACGATCTTTGACAATCCGTTTCGCTGCTTTTTCTCCACGGGGCCACGATTCACCTAATAGTTTCTCAGCTGGTTATAGTTGTTCAGGGGGCCCCTATTATTTCCATTGGCGTGAAAGAAAGGTCCTAAACACGGGAACCAGAACCAAGGTGGCTACGGTGGATGATAAGAGCCCCCCGATTACGGTTATTGCAAATGGTTGAAATATCCGCGAACCAACAGCAGGATTCACCGCAACCGGGATCAAAGCGAAAATTGTAGTTATAGCCGTCATAAGGATAGGTCGGAGACGGATGGAAGCGGCTTCCTGGAGCGCACCCGATATCGTATGCCCGGCGCTGATCTGTTGATTGGTGTAATCAAGCAGCACAATCGCGTTGTTGACAGCGATTCCTATAAGCGTGAGCCCCCCCATGCCTACAGAGACGTCCAGTCCGACCTGGGTTACCGCAAGCAGCACAATCGCGCCAACAAGAGCGACAGGAATGGTCACCAGAATGATAAGTGGCTGTAAAAAGGAATGGAATTGCATAGCCATGATGAGATAAATCAATATGACAGCCGCCAGCCCGATCAGGACGAAGTCCATTATTGTACGCTGGAGAACCTGGTACTGGCCGGTGAAGGCGATGCTGTATCCATCCGGAAGGGAGATGGACGAAAACTTCTGCTGAAGCCGACTTACGGCGGCAGAAATGCTCCCATCAACTTCAGCCAAAATGGTGATTTCACGTTCTCCGTTGAGGCGCGTTACAGCCGCAGGCAAATACGTTGTTTGAATATCAGCCACTGTTTTAAGTGGTACGGTTTGACCCGTTGCCGCAGGAATGGTGAGATCTCTCAGCCAATCAATCGTGCTATCTGAAGGGACATTGCTTTTAACCAGAACCTGCACCTGTTGTCGCTGGTGAAGGATGGTTGTGGCCTGAACCCCAAACCGGCCTGCCTGGATCGTTTCAAAAACATCAGCCGGAGAAAGGCCGAAGCGGGCCAACTCAACCGGGTTCGGCCGGACAACGATCTGCGGGCTCTTGATTTTTGTGTTGTTCACGATGTTGGCAATCGTTGGGTCTTGAGCCATTACCTTTTCAACTTGCCCGGCCAAAAACACCAATTCATTCATGTCGGGGCCGAAGACAGTCACGCCGAACATGGCTGGTAAACCGGAGAGGCTCTCGTCCATCTTCTCCTGGGTCGGTTGATGATACAAAAATGCCACGCCGGGTATCTTGCTATAGGAGGCACGCAAATGGTCGAAGATCTGTTCTACGGTATAGTGGCGGCTGCCGCGTGGAACAAGTTTCATGTCCATCTCACCCTTGTTGACACCTTCAATCTGGAATCCGTTCGCCGGTGAACCAGTGCGGCGTTGAACGGTTTCAATGTCAGGCTGGGCGAGGGCGGTACGCTCCAAGGTATCGCCGATGCGATTACTTTCCTTGAGCGATGTGCCAGGCGGCATAACGTATTCGACCAGAAGGGCTCCCTCGTCGATTGGCGGCAAAACACTGATCGGCCCCAACCATGCGGCAAGGCCTCCCAATCCAAGCATCATAACGCCCACAGCCACTGTCAGGCCCCGGTGGGCGAAAGCAAAATGAAGCGTCTTCCGCAGGCCAGCGTCGATAAAGGTCAATAGCCGTGAACCGACAGCGCGACGCTGTCCGGTCGAGCCGATGTGACCGAACATCATCGGCACGAAAGTCAGGGAGACGATAAGCGAAGCCAGCAAAGCCCCACTGACCACCAGTCCGAATGGCCGCACAAAAAGACCTGCTATCCCTCCGAGAAAAAGCAGGGGCGCAAATGCGGCCACCGTGGTGAAAGTTCCGGACGCATCGGCCCCCGCAATTTCCGCCGCTCCATCCAGGCTGGCGGACTGACGGTCTCCCGTTGCATGTAGATGTCGCCCCACGTTTTCGGCCACCACGATGGCATCGTCGACCACCATGCCGACAGCCAGTGTGAGCGCCGAGAGGGTGATCACATTGAGAGTCTGACCGAATGCCTGCATCAGCGCCAGGGTTGCCAGCAACGTGATCGGAATGGTTGCAGTGACGATCAAGGTTGCCCGCACCGTTCCCATAAAGAAAAAAAGCACAGCGGCGGCAAGCAATGCACCGACCATCAGATCGTGAAAAAGGGAATCGCGTGCCTCGGTCACGATATCGGACTGATCGTAAAACTTTCGAACCTGGGCTCTCTTAGGCAGAAGGGACCTGAATTCCTTCAGTTCTCGATCAACGCCGCGAACAACATCAATTGTGCTGGCATTAGGCTGCTTGAAGACAACAAAGGAAACCGCTGGCAAACCGTTGCCGTGTAAAGCGTAATGGCGCGGTACGCGCCCAGGCGTAACGGTTGCGATATCCTTGAGAAGAACGGAGTTGGCACCATTTTCAACCACTGGCACCGAGAGGACATCATCAATGGTTTGAAGTCGGCTATCACCGCGAATAAGGTACTCCCGCGACCCTCTCGTTATGAAGTCAGCTGCCGCCACCCGGTTATACCTGACCAGCGCGGCCGTCACATCACTGATGGTCAAATGGATACGGGACAACGCCTCGGGGCGGACGTGAACGACAAACGCTGGTTCATCACCGCCCAGCACCTCCACTCGGGAAACCCCTTCCACGCCCATCAGACGGCTGGCGAGGTTCAACTGCACTGTGGCACGCAGATCAACCGGGTCTCCAGCTCCGTAAACCACATAACCGGCGACCTCCTGTAGCGTGGTTCCGATATTTTCCAGGCGTGGCGTCACGCCAGCCGGCAGATTGCTTTGCACGGATGAGAGTTCCGCCTGGACAAGCTGCCGGGCGTCGGTCAATCGAGTCCCCCAAGCGAACTCGGCGGTAATCTGAGAAATCCCCTCGACAGAGGTGGAGGATACGCGCCGCACACCGGGAATTGCACGAATACGGTCTTCGATGGGGCGGGTGATGAGCAGTTCCATGTCCTCGGACGCGGTGCCGGGATCGTGGGAGATAACATTGACCACCGGCACATCCAGTCCCGGAAACAACCCCACGGGCAAATGCAGCAGGGAGAAGATGCCTCCCCCGGCGACAACGACGACAAACAGAAGGACCGCGATGGGATTGGCGATAGCCAGATGGAGAAACTTACGCATGCCTTAATCCTGCACCTTGAACTGTTCATTGAATTTACGGTAGAAAAGCTCATAAGCTCCCCTGAAAATAACCAACTGATCCTCTTTCAAGCCGGAAAGGATCTCGACCCAGCCGTCTTGCGCCATTCCTGTTTGGATGCCGATGCGCTCATAGGTACCGTCTTTACTAACGAATAAAAACGGATGGTCCTGAGCGTCATAAACGATTGCCGATTCCGGTACCGCCAAGACGCCGGATCTCGATTGAGCCACGATTTCCCCTCCGACCGATTGGCCGGGTCGCAGTTGCGCGTCTATTTGCGGGCCTTCAATCCACACCGTCACAGCACCTGTACTGGAAGCCACTGGGAGAACCTGCCGGACTATGCCAGTGAGGGGTTGGCTTTCATTCAAGCGAATGACCACCTCACGGCCCTGCAACTCAACGCCCCGTGGAGGGAAAAGCGACGCCTTGATCCGCAACCGAGCCGTATCGATGACGTCGCCGACAACTTGACCGGCGGCCACATCCTGCCCCACGCTGACCCGCCGGTTGGTAAATATTCCCTTCATGGGCGCAGTTATACGGCTTTGCTGGTTTAAGGTTTTCAGATTCAACCGCGCATCACGCAACTGCGTCTCCAGCCTGACCTTCGCTTCCTGTGCCGCAGCCACCTGATCCTTGGTCGTCAACCGAGTCTTGAGATTCTCTTCAAGGCGTACAAGTGTTTCCTGGCTAAGTCGAACCTGCGTTTCTAGGGATTCGATCTGAGCCATGAGTCTGGCGCGGGAATCTTCGATTTTTGGGCCCCCCAGCCGCATAATGGACTGGCCCTTTTCGATAAGATTTTGATCTTCGGCGTCAATGGCCTCGACCCTCCCCGCCACGAGAGCGGTCAATTCGATGGATACCTGTGATTCCACTGTGCCGACCCAATGAACCTGAAGTGTGAAAGTGCGCTTAGTAGGATACGCGGTGCTGATCAGCGGCTCGGGGGCGGATGATGAATCGGTGGCGATTTTCCCGGCGGCCGACTCCAGGGGCCCGATGTGCAAAAGAGCATAGGCTCCAAATCCGATGATCACGACAACCATCATCAGGATTGTAAGATATTTATTCTTCATTATTTTTTCTCCACTCCGAACTCCGTCGATACCGTTTCCGACGACTGGTCTGCTTCCGGAATTTTATAAAAGCCCGTTGCCAGCTCGAGCGCGACCACGGCCTGGGCGAGTTGCCCTTTCAAATCAACAACTTTTATCTGCGCATCGATCAGGTCAGTCCATGTACGGTAATAGACTAGGGCAATGGCTCGTCCATCAGTCAAAGCCGCGCGATAGTTTTCAACCAGCTTTCTGAGATCTGTTTCCGTTGCTTGGGCGGCGGCAATCTGCTCGTTCAAGAATCGGATACCGGATTCAACTTGCTCAATATCTGAGTGGGTTTCAAAAACACGAGTTATGTACTCATCGTAAAGCTTCTTGCGAGTCGCTCGCTCGACCGCTATTTTCCCCTGGCCTCGGTTAAAGATCGGCAACTCTATGCTTAGGCTGAATCCAGTGGTCCGTAAGTTGTCTGTGTCTCTGTTGATCGTCGGACCGACGCTGATCCTCGGAAATTGCTCCAGCACAGCAGCTCGAACCCTCGCCTCCTGGCTGTCGTACTCATGGTGCAATGCGAGAAGATCCAAACGCCTTTGCTCCAACCCGTCCATTAAAGACGTATTCGGCAAGATAATCCTGGAAGGCAGATGAAGGTTTTTACTCAAACGGATCTGTGAATCGGTCGGAAGTCCCAGCAATCGCAGAAGCTTCAGTCGTTGTTGGTCGGCCTGTTTCTCAAGCGAGAGCAGCCGCTCATTCACACTTGAATTGGCGGTCTGGACTGAATTCAAATCACTTGCGGTCATGAAACCATTCGAGACTGCTTTCCGGACATGATCCAGATTTTCCACCATCTGCTGACGAACTTGTTCAAGTAGCCCAATTTGACTCTGCAGGCTCCACAATTGGTAGACGGCTGCCTTGGCCCCTTGAGCAACCTGCCACTCATGCCAGGCAATATCCAAATCAATGGCCTCGCTATGTGCTTTTGCCTCCCACACTCTTGAAGTTCGAGAAATTAGAGACGTCACATTCCAGTTCAAGCCCAAGCCAAAGGCATTTACTCTGCCAGCCGTGTCGCCGCCTATCGGCACGTCAAGGCTGTAAGTCAATTCAGGATTAGGCAATAAACCTGCATCGAGTACCTGTGCGCCCGACAGTGCTCTTTGAGCGCGAACCGCACGCAGGGATGGATTCAGCAAAACCGCCAGAACGGCCGCGCCGTCAGGTGAGAGTCCCTCATCCGCCTTCAACTCAACCGGGTGGAGAATCGGATGTTTGATTTCACGCGCAAGAGCTTGCACCTGTGCCATGTCAGGAGGCTGCAACCTGGCACGACCCCCCTCCTCGGTGATGGGCATCGGGCGGTATGTGGCACAGCCACTAACGGTAACAAGGAGCAAAAAAGCGCCTACATATCGCCAGCAGCGTGCCCATTTTGTAAGATATTGTCCTGATCCTAAAAATCCACGTTTCATAGTTCGATTGAAACTCCATCGGGCTCGGCTTTTCAGCGTACAAGCAGAACCTAGCCATGCCAGTCCACTCTACGGTCAGCTTGTTGCAGCTACTCAGGGAGCCTTGGGTAGAAAGAAGCAGAAAACCCCGTCGCCGGCAGCAGGACCCTAACAGGCCCTCCTTAAGGTTGCCTTAAGGAGGTGTCGATTATCTTCAGGCAGGCTTAAGGGTTCAGGGCTAGTCTGTGGGTGCCGGTAACAACCATCGATTTGACCAGGTCTTCTGTTGCCGGACCGAGCGGTGGATAGCCCGCGATCTCGCTGTTCGGATTGTTCGGACGCGGTGGAAGGAGAATCTGTGATGAGGCAAAAGGGAATGTTGTTTTTCGGTGTGCTTATGGTCGGCTTGCTGGCCGGAACGCTGGCGGTGGCGGTGGCGGATGAGAAGGATGCCCGCGAAATGCAGGCGCTGAAAGCCGCCAAGGTAAGCCTGACCGAGGCCATTGCCCAGGCCCAGGACGCTGCTCAAGGGGTGGCGGTGAGTGCAGAACTGGATGACGAGGAGGCCGTACCCGTTTATCTGGTCGAGGTGGTGTCTGGCGGCCGGGACTATGAGGTCCGGGTCGATCCCGGGACAGGAAAGGTGCTCGACAAGCGGCTTGATCCCGAAGACGATGACGATGGGGATCATGATAAAGTAGAGCGCGATTGAGTCGATGACCGACCGGCCGTCGTGGCGGCCGGTCGGTATGTTCTGTGTAGGGAAAAACCAGAGATATGGTCAGTAGCATTGTCCCTCCGGGCGATGATGGAGGTATTTTCCATGAAACTCCTGTTGGTCGAAGATGATGCCATGATCGGCAAGGTGATGCTCCAGGGATTGGTGCAGGAGGGTCATGTTGTCGACTGGGCTCGCTCTGCAGTGGATGCGTCTATGGCGCTTCGCATTGGCCGTTACGAGATGGTGCTTCTCGACCTGGGGCTGCCGGATGGCTCCGGGCTGGAGGTGCTGACCAACTACCGGCACGGCGGCGGAGACGCTGCGGTCATCATTGTCACGACCCAAGATGCGGTTGCCGAGCGGATTGCCGGTCTCGATGCCGGGGCCGATGATTTTGTCACCAAGCCCTTCGACCTTGACGAGTTGGGGGCGCGGATGCGGGTGGTTCAGAGACGCCGCCACGGACGGATCGATCCACTGCTGGTCTATGGTAGCCTGAGCCTGAACCCGGCCACGAAAGTCTGCCGATTGCAAAGCAAGCAAGTCTCCTAGTCCCCGCGGGAATATGCCCTGCTCGAAGCCCTGCTGGAATCCCCTGCGCGGGTCGTAAGCCGGGAGACGCTGGAGGAACGCCTTTACGGCTGGGAGACCGAGATCGAAAGCAACGCAGTCGAAGTGCACATCCATCATCTGCGCAGGAAGCTGGGTAAACTTCTTAACTTTCAAATCCAGCGGCTCCAATCCCAAAACCCCCTGAGTCCAGAAAACCAAAGCCAATCGCCCGTCAGACATCTTCGTTACCTTCGCCCGCAGTAACTTCTACTCAAGGTTCCCCCCGTACTCATTCCATAGTCAACAAACGTAAACAGTTTGTCGATCATGGGCTGCCACCTCCAGCGATAACCTCGAACCGGAACCCGAGACGCAATCCGGCCAGGGCTCCTCAAGGACCAACTTGGACAACCTCTTCAGGAAATAACAGCAAAGGGGCGAAGAAATCATGCCACGCCTTGCCTACATAATCCTATTTCTAGCAGTCAGCCCGTCCTGGGCTGACTCTTTCTGCTTCCAGGAGGCCGGTGAAACCTACCAGGTACCCCCCCCCGGCTCCGCGCCATCGCAAAGGCCGAGAGTAATTTTGGCTCTGCGGCCCCAAACCACAACCGCAACGGCACCGTCGATATTGGACTGATGCAGATCAACTCCATCTGGCTGGACCAGCTCGGCCCGACCTGGGACTACCTGTTCGACCCCTGCACCAACATCATGACCGGCGCATGGATTTTGAGCCGGTGCATCCAGGACTACAGCTACACCTGGCGGGCCGTCGGCTGCTACCACAGTCGAACCCCGACCAGAAGGGACGCCTACGCCGCCCATATCGCTGCGATCCTCAGGGAGGAATCCCGGTGATCCCGAAAGACCTGCTGGAGAAATACAACCTCCCCGAGAACATGGCCGCGGAGGCCATCGAGTCAGCCATCTCCACGGTTCTCTCCGCCTCATTCGGAACGACCTGTCTGATACGCCTTGGAAACGACTTGGAGATCATCTCCCTGAACCTGACAGGTGGAGACAACCAGCCAGCCGTCCTGGTCGACCCGACCACTCTGTCCCGACACCTCCAGCGACAGATCCGCCACCGGATCAAGCAGGAACTCGAAAAGCGCCAGGCCATCCACGAAGGCAACCTGCTCCGCTCCCTTCGTGGCCAGGTGGTAAAAGGCGAAATCCGCCAGGTCTCCCGAACCGGCGATGTCACCTTGGCCCTGGAGACTGAGGACCACTTCCGCCAACTCACCCTTACCGGCACCTGCCCGGTCCGCTACATCCCAAAGAAAGAGCGTGGCGGCCTTCTTCTCGGAGAGATCCGGACATTTCTCGTCACCAGCATCCTCCCGGTCCAGCAGAACGGCCGCTACAAGGTCCATATTCGACTGAGCCGTACATCCAAAGTCTTACCGGAACTGCTGCTGCGCCAGACAACCGAAATCCAGGAAATCCACTGTGCCAGGCGGATAGCAGGAGCTTTCAGCGAAATCGAATCATCCAGATTCCTCCCCAAAGACGCCATCAAAACCGTCTCCCGGGAGTTGAAGGAAAGGATCATCGTCCGTGTTCTTCAGACGAAAAAAAGCGCCTGAACCGACCACCCTGATCGGCACCGGGGTCAACCTCGACAACCCCGGCAAAATCATCCCCATCCGCCTGCCCGACAGCCACCGCAAACGACACACCTTCGTCTTCGGCACCACCGGGGTCGGCAAAACCCGCCTGGCCGAACTGATGATCGAGCAGGACATCCGGGCCGGCAAGAATATCGTCTTTCTCGACCCCAAGGGGGACCAGCAGATTTTCACGAAGATATACGACGTGGCCCGACAGTGCGGCAGGGAAGAGGAGATGCAACTGGTCACGCCGATCTACCCCGAATACTCGGCGGTCATCGACCCGCTGGCCTACTACTTCATGCCGGACGAACTGGTCGGTCACCTGGTCGCCGGCATCAAGGACGGCAAGGAACCTTTTTATCGCAACGTCGCCAAGGAAGTCGCCTCGGCGGTCGTCACTGGCAACATCCTGCTCGCCCGCGCCGAAGGCCGTCCCCCCATCCAGAACATCGACTCCGTGCGCCAGGCTATCCGCAGGTCCGCCCTGGAGGAAATGCGGCAAGCCCTGGAACGGATTACCGACCCGGAGGCCCAGTCGGTAGCAGGCGTCCTCCAGGACATTCTCGATTCCCCCCAGGGATATTACGAGAAAGTCAGCACGACCCTGAGAACCGCCCTGAACGAGCTGTCCAGCGGCAACATCGGCCAGATCATCGGCAAAGCCGACAGCAACCGGTTCATCGAAAAAATGGAACAGGGCAAGGGCGTGATCCTGGTCGTCCACACCGGCTCGATGATTACCCGCGAGGCCGGAGAAACCCTCGGGCGGGTTGTTCTCTCCATGATCCAGTCCTTCGTAGGCCGGGTCTACCTCTCCGGGCGGCAGAAAATCGAGCGGGGCCTGTCCATCTACATCGACGAGGCCCAGTCCCTCTTCTACAAGGGTGTCGAAGACCTGTTCGCCAAAGCCGGATC
Source organism: Geothermobacter hydrogeniphilus (assembly GCF_002093115.1). Taxonomy (NCBI): domain Bacteria; kingdom Pseudomonadati; phylum Thermodesulfobacteriota; class Desulfuromonadia; order Desulfuromonadales; family Geothermobacteraceae; genus Geothermobacter; species Geothermobacter hydrogeniphilus. The sequence continues at coordinate 100,151 of NZ_NAAD01000006.1, forward strand.
AGCCGGTGTCATGGTCCAGGCGTTCGCCCAGTCGGTCAACCAGCTCTACTCCGTCCTGGGAGAGAACGAGGCGAAGTCCATTCTCGACAACACCAATACCAAGATCTTCATGCGCTGCACCGACGCCGAAACCTCCGAGTACGTCGTCCAGCACTTCGGAACCAGGAAGGTCCTGTCCACCATCTACAACCCGGCGCAGATCACCACCCGCGAGATCGAGGAAGACGTGCTGCGGGTGCAGGACATCCTGAGCCTGCAGCCGCAGGACTTCTATATGATGACCTTCTCCGGCAGGCATCGGGGCCGCACCGCCACCGTCAAGGACCCGAAGCTGACCATCCAGTTCCCGGACGCGCCGGCCATCGTTCGGGCTGACCGCAATCAGGGTGAACGTCATGCTGTCTGACCTGATCCTGCTGATCGGCGGTGGCGCCTGCCTAGTGCTGATCCTCTACGCCGCCGCCCAGCTTCTTCCACAACGCTCTCGCGGAAAGAAAGGGGAACGTCGCCTGCTCGGAGAAATCGCCTGGCTCTGGACGGGCAAGGGCGATGTCGTTGACTTCCGGGAAATCGCCCGGATCTGGCGGATCACTCCCGAAGTCCGCAACGAACCGCAGCCGCCTCCCGAATATGCCAGGGAGGAGATCCGCCAGTTCCACGCCCGCTGGCTGACCCTGCCGACGGTCCAGGGAGAGAAAAGACAGGTCATTGAGGGCATCCTGTCCATTCTCGACAGCCAGGGCAACTGCCCCTCCGTCGTGCAGCGCAACAAAAACGAGGCCGAAGCCAAGTACGACAAGGACGTGTTCGCCCTGCTGGCGAAAGTCCCGCTCTGGCAGCACAGCCTGGCTGTGGCCGGACACCTGGCGGGCGGTATGAAGCAGGCGGTGATGGTCCCTGACGCCCTGATTGCCGGCCTTGGTCACGACCTCGGCAAGATCCCCGCCTACCAGGACACGCTCTACCGGACGGGAGATCATCCGATCCTCTCCATCATCGCCCTCAACCGCATCCCCGGATTCGAGTCCATGTCGAACATGGACGATATTTCCCAAGCCATCCGGCAACACCACCAGCTCGCCCCGGAAAACCCTCTCGGGACGGCACTGAAACAGGCCGACCAGAAGGCCCGGCTTGAGGAGATCAGCAGGCTCTCCCCGGCAGGACAGATCCGGCTGGAAGAGGAGGCAGGAGAGGAGAAACCAGGAGAAGAAGCCGCCCCGGAGGTTCCCCCGGTACTCATATCTAAAGCGAAGACACCGAAAAAGGAGCAACCCTCGAAGTCCGCCGCGGACAGCGAGAAGACAGAGGAGGAACTGACGGGCAGCCAGGCAGCCGGCGGGCAGGCGGAAGAGCATACCCCGTCACCGTCGACCAGGGACGGGGATTTTTTGCAGGACTTCGACCTGGAAACCATCCTCGACGCCCTGAAGAAACGGATCAACCGGATCGAGAAGGGCCGCTGGTCGATCATCTCGACTCCGGAAGGGCATGTCCTCTGCCAGCCGGACGCACTCTGGCAGGAGATCAAGAAGGCCGGCAGGAAAGCTCCGGAACTGCAACTGGGCGATGCCGATGAGGGAACGAAACGGAAGTATCTCGGCAGGATCGTGGAGCGCATGAGCCAGGAGCTGAACGCCATCAACACCAGCCTGGTCGCAGAGGGCTACCACACCGCCCAGTGCCTGATCGTTATGGGCAGCGGCAAGGCGTTTCGCGTTCCCCTGATCCCGTTCCGGGCTGAAGCCTTCAAGGCCCTGCCGTCCCAGCTCGAAGCCCTCAAAGGACCGGGGATCAGGAAGATGGTGCAGAAAGTCAAGCTTCCGAACCAGGAGAGCGGGGCATGAGATATCGAACCCTTCTGGCCGGGTGCCTGTGCCTTGTGGCCGTTCAGGCATTGGCCGCCTACCAGGAACCTCCCAGGCGGGGGTACTGGTGGTACGAAACACCGCCCACGAAGACAGAAAAGAAGGAAGAAGAGCCACCGCCACTTCCCAACTACACGGTGCAGCAGATGATGGAGATGGACCCGGACATGCTGAAGGACTACGCCGAGGCCGTCACGAAAGAAGCGATCCGGTTGCCGACCGAGGAAAACGTCAGGCGTCACTACCTGGTGCAGGACATTATCCGACGCAAGGCCAGGGCGTTTACCAATGTTTCCGAACTGGTCTGGCAGAAATACCCGGAACTGACCACGGCCAAGGACAACCCCCTCACCACGCCGGGCCGCAACGCCATGACCAGGGCGCAGATCGAGGAGCGCCGGCAGAAGCTGTCCCAGGCAAGAGAGGAGTTTGCCCTGCTCTACTTCCGCTCCTATTCCTGCGCCTTCTGCCAGGCCCAGGACCAGATCCTGCCGCTAGTCACGTCACGGCTGGGCTGGCAGGTCAAACCTATCGACATTCAGGCCAACCCGGCTCTGGCCGACAGACTCGGCGTGGAGACAACACCAACCCTGATTCTGATCCACAAGGGATCGCAGGACTTCTTCCCGGTGACAACCGGGGTCGCGTCGGTCATGGAAATCGAGTCACACCTGTTCCGGGCGATCCGGCTGATGCGGGGAGAAATATCCCCGGAGAACTTCAACCTCTACGATTTCCAGAAAGGAGGCGGCTACGATGTCGAAACCCGACAATGAGGCCCAGTCCGGGTTTCTGGTCTACGCGGGACGGTTTCCGGGGTCCATCGGAATCTGTCATTTGCGCATCATCCCGGGGGCAAGACGTACCGTTTTTCTGGCGAGCGAACTGGCCAACAACCCCGGTCCCAGCGTGACAAACAGCATTGAGAACATCTGGAAGAACATCCAGAACGAATTTCCCGACCTGTCGGCTCACGACTCGCTGCTTGTCGAGCATTACGACGAAAAGGTTGTGTACGGCGAGGTAAATGGCCGTGCCCGCTACGATGAGGTCTGTATCGGAACGGACGGTGTTCACTGGCGGCACCGCTCTCCCGACGAAATTGCCGAACTCGCCGGAATCCCCGTATCCGAACTGGTTGTCGCCAAGGAGATCCTGAACCTGAACGCCTGTGCCCTGGAGGATACCAGCCATGAACCAACGAGCCTGCATTAGAGTCGTCCTTGTCGCGGTTCTGGTCCTGACGGGGCTGACCTCCGCCCACGCCGGGTGGGTGGATGACTGGGTCAACCAGAAGACCGAATCATCTCCCGGCAGCTACCAGGGACAGACCCGGAACTACTACACCGCCGGGAGCTTCAGCGCCCGCTGGAACACCCGCAGCGACTACCTCTGGAGCATGTCCCCGCCGAAACTGAAAACCGGCTGCGGCGGCATCGACGCCTTCATGGGCGGAATGACCTTTCTCAACACCGATTACCTGGTGGAAAAGCTCGAACGGATCATGAACGCGGCCCCGGCGGCCGCCTTCGATGTCGCCCTGAAGGTTCTGGCCCCCCAGGTGTCCGACACCATCAGGTCCATGGAAAACATGGCGTCGAAACTGAACAATATCCAGCTCGACGAATGCCGGGCGTCAAAGGCTCTGGTCGCAACCATCGCCAACCCGCTGGTGTCCAATCCGGACAAGAAGAAGGAACTGGGAGCGATCCAGACCGACTGGTGGCAGTCAACCGGGGTCGGGGATCTCTGGACCGAGTTCCAGAAGCAGCGCAAGGCCGACAACGACAACCCCGACCCGGCGGCCGCCGCAGGGTCCATGTCGGGCTGTTCGGCTGAGTTCAGGGATGTTTTCGCAGGAGGAAGCGTACTGCAGAACGTCGCCGCGAAAGTCGGCATGACGAACCTCGACTACCTGGACCTGATCCGGGGGTACGTCGGTGACGTGTATATCGAGGCCCCGAATGCCGCCACCGGGTTCGGGGCTTACAAGGTTGTGGGAGACGACCCCTGCGAAAAGAATACCGGCCTCGATGACTTCATCAACGGTGACGCCGAGGGCCGCCCGACGGGCGGAGCTTGCGCCCCGATCACGGATGCCAACAGGAACCTGCAGGTCTATGTCCAGAACATGATCCAGGCCATCAACACCAGGTACACCAGCCGGCAGCCGCTGACCTCGACCGAAACCGACTTCATGAACGCCATGCCCCTTCCGGTCTCCCTGATTCTCAAAAACGCCAGGTCCGCCGGAATGGTCCAGGCCGAAGTCAGCTACCTGGGGAATGTCGCCGGCAAAGCCTACTCCTACCGGCTGCTGGCCGATCTGTTCGCCAGGACCAGCAAGCTGCTCTATACGGCGCAGACGATCATGGCGACGCAGAACAACCCGACCGGGAGCAACGCCACGGCAACCTGCCGGATTGAAAATGTCCAGGAAGCGTCGAACCGGATCGCGGCCATGATGGACCGCACGGGCAAACTGTACGCGGCGGTCCGGTCCGATTACGCGGCAGCCCTGAGCGAGATCAACGCCCTGGAAACCTATGTCAAACGCAGGCAGGAATTTTCCCGGAATGTCCGGGATGAACTGGCAGCTCGTTTCGGAGAACGTCTCGCTGATCGGGCGACAAAACCGAACGGTTAATCACAATCGAGGAGGAAGAGATGGCAAAAGCACAGAAGGAAGGGAAGAAGGACTACCGGCAACAGCGGATGGAGCGCCGGGTGGAGATGGCAAAAAGGGACGATGTTGAGGTGGTCCCGAGGCGAGCGGCGGAAACCAACGACTTCATCCGCCTGCTTACTGCCAATGACTTCATCGTCAACCGGTTGCGGCAGCAGTTGGGGCGGCGCAACGGTGTCCCGGTCGAACAGGCCGTTCAGTTCCTGGAACGCAACGAGGTGCTGCGGCAGGAAATGAACAAGCTCAATGCCGAGATGTGTGTGGCGATGGGGATGGACTACCGGCCACCGAGGGGGTTTGAAAACCCGATAAAGAAGGAGCCGGAACTGGAGGTGGTTGAAGACAAGAATACCGCCAAGACAGCAAAAGGCTAAACTGACAAGGGCAACATTCACCGAAAGCGGTCATTCAAACGAGTGGCCGTTTTTTTGGGACCTGTTACTATACAGTCTCGTTTCTTGAGTTCCAGTCAAAAATCTGAGCTTCGGTACAGCGGATGTTCCAATCTTCACCAACCAACCAGAACGCAAAACCATAAAAAGAATCAGCCAGTTAGCTCTACCTTGGAGACATGAGATAGCAGTGCATTGAAGGCTAAGGCTTGCGATTTGCATATAATCATATATAATTGTTAATAAAACTTGATGACTTCGGGCAAACAGGATCTTCTACGGTTACATTATTTTCTCATCAGTATTCCTTCAACACTAGGTACACGTTAAATACCTTGAAATTAGCTTTTCTGTAAGCTTCAGTTCCACTACCAATGAGGAGGAAACGCATGATTAAAATCTGGCACATTCTATTGGTGACAATTGTGTGTTTTCTTATCGGGAACTTTGCCTCATTCCCTCTAGCCACTACTGCAGGGGTCTTTTGTCTGGGCTGGATGTTGGGCATTGCCGACGAAAAATTGCGTCGAAAGCGCGCAAATGACGCTTTCCAAGAGCCCCACCCCGAAGAAACTCACCCCCAAGAGACTCACCTTACTGCAGAGGAAATCGCAGCGTCTCGTGAGTTGAGAGAGAGAGAGCGATGGGAGAGTAAAAAAAGGTCTATGTCAGTAACCATTGGAGGCGGGAACTACTGAGATTTATTAACTCATTCGGCACTCTTGTCATCCGCCCATAATTGACTCTATTTTTTAGCCAGAAACGAAGGCCAGATGACTTACTCGCTACCGCCAAGAACCAACAATATCAGATCGGTTCTATCCACCAAACAAAGGTTGCAGCTAAAAAGTTCTGAGCAAAGCATCATTTCAAGCGGATTTTCCGGACCGTGCTTTTTGTTAGAAATCACCTTTGTTCGAAAGGTGGCTTTCGCTTGAATTTCGGCATGTTGGAACCGAATCACCTTTTTTTCGTGGATAGATCCGGAAATAAATGATCACCTGAGATGTTCTTTGTCCGCCCTGTTGAACTGAAAATTTGGGCCTTGCGTAAAATGGTCACCACAGCGACATCTATATAGATAGCTCGAGTTCATCAAAGGAGGGAATATCTTCTTTAATTATTGTCAACAGGTCTTCTGTGTTTAAATTAGACTTAGATGCAATTCTGTCGGCCTGCCTAGTAACCACCTTTTCAAAAAGATTCCTGACTCCCCTACCGTTTGAAAACATATCATCAATTGAATTGGTCATAGAAGTAAATATTTTCATTAGATCATCAATAGTACAATCAGACAAAATATATTTCGACTGCCTGCAATTATGCTTAAAGATTTCGACCATCTCTGTAGTTGAATAATCTTCAAAATGGATAAATTTGTTAAACCTCGAAAATAATCCTGGATTAGACTTAAGAAAGTCCTTGATCTTATCTTCATATCCAGCAACAATAACTACTAGGTCATCTCGATAGTCCTCCATATACTTCAATAGAGTTTCTATTGCTTCTTCACCATAGCTATCATTTTCATGATTAAGAGAATATGCCTCATCTATAAACAAAACACCTCCCCTTGCTGACTCTATTACATTCTTGACCTTTATGGCCGTTTGCCCAATATATCCGGCAACCAACATAGAACGATCAGCCTCAACAATGTGACCACCTGATAATAGCCCCAAATGATGATATATTTCTGCGATTATCCTGGCCACGGTAGTTTTACCAGTACCTGGCCTACCTGTAAAAACAAGATGATGCGAGATCTTAGATGATTGCAATCCGCGCTTTTGTCTCTCTCTTTGAACGGTAGCAAAGTTAATTAGCGAAGCCACCTCTTCCTTTACTTTTGACAAACCAACCAACTCATTTAATGAGTTCATTACTCTACTAACACTTTTTGTCATAATCTCCTTTTCGATATTTAAAATACTATCAGATAGATCCTTATCATCGGGGTCAAGCTCTGTAGCCTTTTTATAATCATCTAAAGCATTATGAATATCGCCAACTTCCTCATATATGTTAGCTCGGAGTTTATATGCATCTGAATTTTCTGGCATATTCATGATAGCCTTTGATAGATCCAACAATGCATGTTCAAATTTGCCAATTTTCGCATTCAAACGCCCCCTTTCCATATATCCTTTTCCATTTGGATTTTTTTCGATCGATATTGTAAAACATTTTAATGCTTCATCATCTCTACCAACCTTCGCAAAGAGCAATCCCTTATTTAAATAGTATTTATGACAGTCTGGATCTAGCTCAATGGCCATATTATAGTCATTCTCGGCCTTACTATACTCACCAAGAGATACATACAATTCTGCTCTAATATAATAAACATATGAGTCACAATTTCCACTCTTTTTGTATAGCTTGATAGACTTATCAATGTCATGAAGAGCCTGTTTATCCTCATACTTTAAATAATATAAACGCCCCCTGAGACTAATAAAATCTGCATTTTTTGGATTTATTTTAATGGCCCTATCTAAATCAAGAATTGCATCATCATAGTTATCTCCGATATTATAGTAACAATATGCTCTTTTATATAATGCATAACTATTTGAGCCATCAAATTCTATCGATTTATTAAATAGTTCAATAGCAGTTTCGTAATATTTATTTTCGAATTGAGACAAGCCTTCCAAATAATATTTCTTCGATTTATCCTTGTCTGCCCTTACTTTCTCTAAAATTTTATCTTTCACATTAGCAGCTGCCTTTAAAAGCACTCCCTTAATCATCTTCACCTCCCATGAAAGTTCACTAATAGCCAGATTCTGAGGGGACATTTGTAGTGATGAAATCAAAAACACAATTTTCTCAGGCAGATAAAACTGCTGACATATTGAAACACACTACTGTCCGGTTAATAGCTTAATAAGTTCAACTGGTTACCATCCAATTGGTCTTGGGTTTGCTTAAGAGCATTGAGGCCGTCAATAGCGGACACCAAACCGTTACTTTATTCCCTGCTCTTTGAAATATTTCGGTTCTATCCACCAAACAAAGGTGGTCTGTGACGTAATTTGACACAATATCAGTGGATCATGCTCCCCAAAGGAGGACGGTTCTATCCACCAAACAAAGGTTGCAGCTAAAAAGTTCTGAGCAAAGCATCATTTCAAGCGGATTTTCCGGACCGTGCTTTTTGTTAGAAATCACCTTTGTTCGAAAGGTGGCTTTCGCTTGAATTTCGGCATGTTGGAGCCGAATCACCTTTTTTCGTGGATAGATTCGAAATATTTTTTCGGTGTCCGATATTTTCAACCTACATCAACCTACATCAAGATGCCACTACCCAGAGGCCCCGCCCCGCTACTTAATCTGGAACGATAGCAGGAGAATCTCAAAATTTTCTCAAATTTCTCAAATTTCTTAAATTTTCCGGTTCTATCCACCAAACAAAGGTTGCAGCTAAAAAGTTCTGAGCAAAGCATCATTTCAAGCGGATTTCCGGACCGTGCTTTTTGTTAGAAATCACCTTTGTTCGAAAGGTGGCTTTCGCTTGAATTTCGGCATGTTGGAACCGAATCATCTTTTTTCGTGGATAGATCCGTAAATTTTCTTCCCTGTAAATTTTCTTCCCTTGACATTACAGAGACAGTTTTTACAATAGAGCCATTATTCTACTCTACCCACGTAGAGACTCCTCGCCATTTTGGCAGGACAAACTTTCAGGGACAGCCCCTGATCGAAAAGCCCCAGGCATGGGACGTATCGTTGTAGGGAGAAACCGAAGCCCGGTGACCCAATCCACACGCGACAGTGGACTCCCCTGCATGTTGTAGCGCCGCACCACAGATCCACCGTGGTTCAGCGGCTGACAGTTTTTCCGTGAACCTGTTTCTCACGGTTCACACCCACAACCCGAATTTCCAACCTCACCCATTCCGGCATCCGCCTCAATGGGTTTTTCTTTGTCCAACATCAACCGTCAACCATCCCAGTCGGGAGGAGATCTCTTCCCCGTTGTGGGGTGGACTCCTTTTTGGCTGGGTCAACCCAACAGAGAGGAGGAATACAATGCTTAACGAAGTACGACTGATCGGAAGACTCGGCAAGGACCCCGACTACCGCGCGACCCCGCAGGGCGTTTCGGTGACCACGTTCACCCTGGCGACCTGGGAGAAACGCAAGAAGGACGGAGAAATCGCCGAGAAGACGGAATGGCACAACATCGTCACATGGAGGGGCCTCGCGGACACCTGCCACCAGTTCCTGAGCAAGGGCAAGCTGGTTTTTGTCGAAGGCAAGATCCAGACCCGGAAGTACCTGGACAAGGACGGCAACAACCGCTACATCACCGAGATCATCGCTGACAAGGTGAGGTTCCTTGACAGGCCTGACGGGAAAACCCCCGAAGGCTGGACCGAACCTCCGGCAGACAGCCCCTACGCTGGCGACATCCCGTTCTAGGCCGAAACCGACAACCGATAATCCACCCCGCAGGGGAGACACGTTCTCCCTTCCCGGGGGCATCTGTCTCCCCTGTGCGGCACCAGCCCACAGAAAGGAGACAGTATGACCGCTCAAGCTGCACAGATCGCAATCCGTAACAGTCAACCTATCGCTCCGCTGTCCGTTCTGGACGAGGAGAAAATCACCCTCATCAAGCGGACCATCTGCCGGGGTGCCACCGACGACGAGCTTCAGCTTTTCGTCAACCAGTGCAACCGCACCGGCCTGGACCCCTTCGCCCGCCAGATCCACGCCATCAAGCGTTGGGATTCCAGCCAGAACCGGGAGGTCATGAGCATTCAGACCTCCATCGACGGTTTCCGGCTGATCGCAGAGCGCACCGGCAAGTACGCAGGTCAGCTCGGCCCCTACTGGTGCGGCAAGGACGGCAAATGGCAGGAAGTCTGGATTCAGGAACCCCCTCCGCTCGCCGCGAAGGTCGCTGTCCTGCGGTCCGATTTCAAGGAACCCCTCTGGGCCGTCGCCAGGTTCAACACCTACGCGCAACGAAAAAAAGGGGGAGAACTCACCAGGTTTTGGAAAACCATGCCCGACCTGATGATCGCCAAGGTCGCAGAAGCCCTGGCCATCAGACGTGCGTTTCCACAGGAACTGTCCGGCCTCTACGTTGAAGAGGAAATGGATCAGGCTACCAATCCTGTCGAAAGCACGCCATCGAGCATGAACAACCAGCCGAAGGACATCACCCCGCAGCAGCCCACGACCGGCCTCGCTTCCCAGGAAGCCGAAATCCTGATCTCCAAAGGTCAGATCGGCGTCCTCGAACGCATGGTCAAGGACGCGGGCGCGGACCGGGAAAAATTCCTCGACTATCTGGGCATCTCCTCTTTCGAGGAACTGCCGCACGACCAGTACAAGATGGCCATTGACGCCCTCAACCGGAAGAAGGAAGGGAAACCTGTCCAGCCTCCGCAGAGCGTTGAAGCTGTCCTGTCTGCCCTGGCGGCACATAAGATCGCCCCGAAACTCTCCGAGGACGGAAAAACCGTCTACGCCGACAGCTACGAACACCGCAACCTGCTCAAGCAGATGGGGTTCCGCTGGGACAAGAACATGAAGATGTGGTTCTTGCGGGTGTAGACGGAGAGAACCATGAATACCGAACCCAGAAGCCGGGAAGAACTTGAGGCGCTGGGGTACGAAACGGACGGGGACTGCTTCGTGGCGGCCTTCAACTTTGCCCTGGACACACCGGATGAAATGATCCTGGTTCATGGCGAGGTCAGCCACGGCGATTTCCCTGCCCTGAGGTACACCCACGCCTGGGTCGAACAGCAAATTGAACTGCGGCCCGGCGTCAAAATGACCCTGGTTCACGACCCGTCCAACGGCAGGCATGTTCAGATTCCGAAGGAACTGTATTACCTGCTCGGTCGGATTGTCGATGAACCGGGTAAACTGGCTCGATATTCCCAGAACCAGGCCCGAAGAAAAGCGTTAGCCACTGGCCACTATGGTCCCTGGGATCTCGACAACGACTTCTAGCATCAACCCAACCCTTCACAGGGGAGACAACGATTCTCCCCGGTAGGGGTGCGTCCTGTCTCCCCTGTGTCCATCACAGACAAGGAGACAAGGATCATGGAAAACTTCATCTACGCTCTGTCCAACGTCAACATCAAAAACATCCTGACCGGCACTGCCCTCGGCGCCTGCCTCGTCGCTGCTATTTGCATCGGGGGGCTGGTGTAATGAAGGGAAAACTCGTGCCAACGGTCATAAGGGGGAAATCGTTTCCCAACCACCGGACCTGTCCGGAGTGCGAGACAGTTTACCCGTTGGATGCTAGGAGAGGTATCCCAAGGTGCAACGGTGTCCTGATTACCAGGTGCCCTTGGTGCCGGGAAGACAGCCGACCTTGGAGAAACGGACGAGGACGCTAACATCGACAACAAACAACCAACCCCACGGGGCGGATCAGACATCCCCTCGCGGGGCTTTCTGTGTCCGCCCCTTTTCTTTTCAGGGAGACGGACACCATGAGCAAACTGCAGGTATTTCTCGAAAACGCTCTTCGGGAAAAATCGAAACAGAACAGCAGCCACCTCGGGGATCGCAGCCAATACGTCGGAGCCTCCGACATTGCCGGCTGTTCCCGGAAGGCGGTGCTGAACAAACTCAACCCGGAAGACCACGACCCGATGACGCTCCTGCGTTTCGCCCGTGGTCACGCCGCAGAAGACCTGATCGACGGGATCTTCCGGGCCGGTGGGCTGACCCCGCAGCGCGAGGTTGAGGTTCGCCACCCGGATTTCCCCGAAATTCTCTGCCATATCGACTTCCTTTTCCGCTCCAACGCAAGCGGCCGGCTTCACGTCATGGAACTGAAGACGGTCAACGGCATCCCGGACGCTCCCTACGAGTCCTGGGTCAACCAACTCCATGTCCAGATGGGACTTCTGGAACTGCACAATCCCGGGCTGCCTATCGGCGGGAGCATCCTGGCTGTCGATCTCAACGCCGGAGTCTGGAAGGAATTCAACTCGTTCACCCCGAACAAGATCCTCTTCAACGCCATGGTGATAAAGGGGAGACACATCCTCTCCTGCCTCGATGCGCCGGAAGCCGCGCAGATCGAACCCGGCATCCTCTGCGGTTACTGCAACCACCGAGAAACATGCCCCGCGTTCGCAGGCGAAACCCCGCTTCCCCAGGAGGTCCAGAACCTCGCCGCGCGGTACCTTGAGAAAAGCAGGACCAGGGGAGAACTCGACAAGGCCATCAAAAACCTGAAAAACGAAATCCTCGCCTTCACCGGGACCAGCTTCAAAGGCCAGTCTGACACGCTGCAGGTCTGCGCATCCGAAGTCGGTCCTTCCGAAACTGTGGACGCCAGACGCCTCAAGGAGGCCTACCCGGAGATCTACGACGAGGTGAAGAAGGAACGCGCCGGATACACCCGGCTCGATATCTTCAGAATCAGGAAGCAGGCTGCCGCCTGACCAACCCCCACATGGGGCGCTTTTACGCCGCCCCGGACGGGGACTCCTTTTTCGGAGCGGCGTCATCGCGCCCCGGAAAGGAGATCCCGATGGGAAAAGCCGAACGCTACTGCTGGCGTCTGGTGCTGTTCCTCTGCCTGGTGCTGCTGGCTCTGCTGGTCACGCCCCGGTCAAAGGAAAAAAGCCGCCAGTTCGCCAAAGCCTATTCGGAATACCGGAACGCCCAGGAGGTATCGTCATGGTCGCACTGACAATGCACGCCGCCAACCGGGCACTGGAACGAAACATTCCTTTTGAGGCTGTCGAAGCCTGCCGGATGGTGGCCCCGATCCTGAACGATAAACCCTTGCGGTTCCGTTACCGGGATCTGGTCATCGTTGCCAGAATGGCGGATTCCACCCCTCGGATCATCTCGGTCTGGAGGGCGGAATGAGACTCGAACCGGGAATGCTGATCCAAACCAACTACAGCGGTCCCTACCGGATAAAGGCAGTTCTCCGGGACTGTACATGCCCGTCCTACCTGGACGAGATCAACGGCCACCCAGTCGCAAGACGCCCTCATATCCACCTGGTCTGCACAGATCCAGAAGGACCGGGGACGTATTATCTCAACGGCTGGGACGAACAGACTCTCCAGAGCCTCCAGATATCCTGTTGCGGAGGCAAAGGGGAACCTGCCTACGACCGGATCATCGTTCTGCCGCAGGACAGGCCCGTACAGGGGACGCTCTTTTAGCGACAACAACGAAACCTCACCACCCGGAACCGGGAGGAGACAAACTCTTCCCGGAAGGGGAATTGTGTCTCCTCCCGGTCGATCATCGACAAGGAGAAGACACATGCAGGAAAAGACATTCAGCATCGCCAAGACCTTCGATCTGGAGGGCATCCCAGAGGAACTGACTGTCCGCGGTCTTGCCGAAAGGTCACCGTTCGTCCCGGCACTCGACCCGGATTACCAGTTCCGCAAGGAACTCCTCTCGGACCTGCTCGCCTGGCACATGCTCGGCGGCACCGAAGGTCTCTACCTCACCGGCCCCACCGGGTCCGGAAAATCCACCCTGGTCACCCAGGTCGCCGCCCGTCTGAACATTCCTGTCCAGCGGGTCACCGCCCACAGCCGGCTGGAAACGCCTGAGCTGGTCGGTCACTACGCCCTGGTCAACGGCTCCATGTCCTTCGTGGACGGGCCGCTGACCACGGCCATGCGGGAAGGACACTGGTTCCTCCTCGACGAGATCGACCTGCTCGACCCGGCGACCGCCGCCGGCCTCAACGGGATCGTCGAGGGCTCGCCCCTGGTGATCCCCGAGAAGGGCGGAGAGATGGTGGTTCCTGCCCCCGGCTTCTGTTTCATCGCCACCGGGAATACCGCAGGAGCCGGTGACCAGTCGGGACTCTACCAGGGCACCATGCGTCAGAATCTTGCTTTTCTGGACCGCTTCTGGATGGTCGAAGTCGGCTATCCCGAAGAGGAACAGGAGCAGATGATTCTGGCCAGGGTTGCCCCCGGCATCCCCGAGGACATCAGGACCGGAATGATTGCCTATGCCATGGAGGTCCGCAGACTCTTCATGGCAGGACAGCTCGAAGTCACCCTCTCCACACGGACCCTGGTGCGCTGGGCGAAAATGTCGGAATTCTTCCGGCCGCTCGCCAACCAGGGCAAGAATCCGCTCCAGCACGCACTGGAACGGGCACTGTCCTTCCGTGCGGAACCCGAAACCCGCAGCTCGCTGGCTGAAATCGCCCAGCGTATCTTCGGGTAGGAGGGGGCCATGATCTACATCCTTTTGAGGTACGACAATCCCGACGGGTCCAGCAAGGACTGGTCGGCGGAAGAAGAAAACGGAGGAGTCCGCGTCAGGTGGGGAAAGACGGGCCGGGTCAACCAGTCGGTATTCCATCCCCCCGGCAAGTACGGGCAGACGCCCCAGGACGCCATCCGCGTCCTTGCCGAAAAGAAACTTCGCAAGGGCTACTACGAGGTGACCAGGGGCGAGAGAATCCCTGACTTCTCCGGTCAAAACACCACACGCGCTTCCAGAAAACCTTCAAAGACCGCTGCAGCCCTGGCCGATTGGACCGGGACCGAAAGCGGCCTTTCCTGGTTTTGAGGAGGGCGCCATGTGTACCGAAAACACCCTTTGCCGCGAAGCCGTCTGCCTTCACGATTTTTGTGGAAGCGCCTGGCTCAAGGGCAACGTCAGCTACTGGGCCGACTGGTGCCCCACCAACAGAATGGTCTGGTTCGGCGGTGACTGGAGATTCATCCCTCCGCTGAAAGCCGAAACCTGCCCGGCGGATGAGGTCTGGTTGGCTCACGTCAATCGACACCTCGTCGCTGCCGGCGAAACACCTCTCACTCTCAACTGATCGACCAACCCCGACACGGGGGAGACTTTCTCCCCTGACGGGGCAGGTGTCTCCTCCGTGTCCACAACAGACAAGGAGAAAGACACCATGCTCGATCTGCTTCAGAAACTCATCTGCTTCAGCCTCGATGTCCACATCTGGTCCGGCAGGAAGAAACTGACTCCCGCCGACCTGGATCTCGACGCTGACGAAATCCCCCCGGAGGAACTTGCGTCCCTGGGCGTCAAGAAGATCTGCCATCCGGCTCTGCTGACCCGGTTCCAGGCCCTGCGCCGTCGTGCCGAACGTATCTGCGAAACGGCAGGCGTCCATTTTCTGGGTGGTTTTGCCATCCCGGAAGACAAGGCCAGGGCGGTTGCTGAAGACCTGGAAAAGGTTGCAGCCGAATTCGAGGCGGAAAAACAGGAATTTCTGAAAAGCTACGCCGAAACCATGGACGCGTGGCTCAAGACCATCCCGGACCAGTGGCGGTCGATGGTGGAACGCGCCGTCGAGTCGCCCGAGCATGTTGCCACCCGCCTGTCTTTCGGCTTCCAGACCTTTCAGGTCACCGGAGTCGAGGGACTGAACAGCGGTCTTGAAAAAGCCGCTGACGGTCTGGGGCAGCAGCTCTACCGGGAGATCGCACAGGCGGCAAGGCAGATCTGGGATCAATCCTTCCAGGGGAGATCCAGGGTCAGCCAGAGGGCGCTCAACCCTATCCGCGGCATCGTTAAAAAGGCCAAAGGTCTGCTGTTTATCGAACCCGGCCTGGGCAACGTCCTGTCGGAGGTTGAAGTGGAACTCGATACGCTGCCGAAGAAAGGCTACCTGGAAGCGGGGAATTTTTTCACCCTGGTCGGCATCCTGAACACCCTGGCCGGTCTCGGCGGGATCAACCTCCACGTCGAAGTCGAACAGGAACAGGACGACGAACAACCCGCCCATCGGGAAGAAACTCCCCGGGAGGAAGAACAGGTGTGCGAACAGCCTCCTTCGTCCGGTGTGGACATGGAGGACGTGTTCCAGCCGGTTCCGCCTCCCGACCAGCGGCAGACGGTGATCGCGCCACCAGTCACATGGTTCTAGGGAGGGCATCATGATTGACAACAGAAACACTCGGTCGCTTAAACGCCTGATAAGGCAGTTGCGAGACATGGCTGAGTACAAACACGATGATCTGAGCATTGCAGACGATGCTGCAGATGTCATTGAGGTCATAGTTTTGAGGGGTCAGGAAGGAGCCATAGCAAATATTGTCGAATATGAACTTGGATGTCTCGACAGAAAACACGCTATGGGATACCGAGGCGATACGCCTGAGTATCATGCAGGCTACTTCGAGATTGGCCCTGAGAACAATGAAGACGTTAGAGAACAGCGAAACCGCAAGGAAATGGTGAATCGCGGCTGGCTTTAGCCAGTCCTTTTTCCCTGTTATCGCTGGTTCCACTGATCCCCACCGTCCAGGGGCGCTTGATTCTTTTCGACGCCCCGGACGGGGGGCGTCTGTGGAGGCTCTATGAACATTACGAAATCACTTCCCATCGTTGCCAAGGCGATAGGTGACCAGATGGGGGTCAAGGTTATTGTCGGTGGAACGCAGGCGGCAACGGATGGCGAAACCATCTACCTGCCGACGCTCCCGGAAGACAACGACGAGGCCGTCATCCTGGCACGAGGTTTCCTCGATCACGAGGCCGCCCACGTCAGGCTGACGGATTTTTCCGTGGAGAAGGGCAGCACCCCTCTCATGGCCGGCCTTGCCAACATCATCGAAGACGTGAGAATCGAAAAGAAGATGGGGCAGCTTTATCCGGGCTGTGCCGTCAACCTGCGGAACCTGGCGAACCACCTGGCAGAGAAAGGAGAGTTTGACCCTGATTGGGCAGATCCGGCCAGCCTGCTTTGCGGCTGGATTTTGTCCCGCTGCAGGAACCGGGTTCTGAAGCAGGCGGGGCTCATCCCCCTTTTCGAGAGAATCAACAACATCCTGTCTCAACTGATCGGACAGTCTCTGCTCGACAGGGTCGACAAACTGCTCGACCAGGTTGGCGTCCTGGACTCAACCCAAGAGTCAACGGCGCTGGCGAAGAAGATCATGAAACTGCTGCAACAGGAACAGCAGCAGTCACAATGCCAGTGCCGGCAGGAAGGCTCCGGAGAGGACGACGCACCTCAGCAGAATGACGGCGGCGGCGAGCAGGAACAGGAACAGAACGAAAACCAGGAGAAAGACCAGGAAGACCGCTCCAAGTCCGGCACGGACGAGGAGCAGAATTCCCGGAGTGACTGCCAGGGTGACTCCAACTCCGATGGTAACGGTGGAACCCGGAACCAGGAAGACGGACACCAGGCAGATCCCGATGGGGAAGCCTCCTCCGGGTCCGGAACGGACAAGGACCACAACAACGGCAACCCGGCTGCCGGCAGCGCATCTGCGCAGCAGCGATCTGAATCGCTCCGGAAAATCCTCTCTTCTCAACAGGAGGATTACGGAGACATCGGGGAGATGGTTGCCGAAAAGCTGGAAGGCATGGCTGTCTTTCCGGAAACTGCTGGCGAAAACTGCTCAATGCTCTATCCGGGTGAAACCTTCGCCGATGACCTGCAACTCAGCATTCCTCCCGACCTCTTTGATGTCAGGAAAGAAACCTCTGCGCTCCGTTCACGTCTCGGATCTCTGATTCAGGCGTCGAAGCTGAAGAGGTCATGTGCCGGGAGATCCGGGCGCAGGATCGACCAGCGGGTGCTGGCCAGGCTCCCGGTAGGAGATACACGGATCTTCCGCCGCAAGGAGGAAAAGACTGCCGTCAACACGGCAGTCATTGTGCTGCTTGACCGTTCAGGGTCGATGAGCGGCAACAACAGGATAACCCTGGCCGCCCAGGCGACCCTTGCCCTGGCTGACGCCCTCTACGCCGTCCCCGGCGTCAGCGTATCAGTCGCGTCGTTCCCGGGGAAGAACGGCAGCGTTGTCCCCCTGACGCCATTCGGCGCGAGTCCGGCCAGGACGATCAACAACTACGGGATTTGCCCCGACGGGGGAACCCCGCTGGCCCACGCCCTCGGATGGGCGGCCGTCCAGTTCGCCCATCGCCAGGAGTCACGCAAGATCCTGGTTGTTGCGACCGATGGCGTACCCAGCAGTCCCGGCCTCGTGCTCGCCTACCTGAAGCGGCTTGCCGCTCAGGGGGTTGAACAGATCGGCCTGGGAATCGAAGATCAGGGGCTTTGCGGAAACTATTTCCCCAATTACAGAACGGTCAGGACCGTCAGTGAACTGCCGAATGCCATGTTCGACATGCTCAAGGACGCCTTGACCTGAAAACATCAACAAATGCAGCCCGGACAGGGAGGAGTTATCCCCTGTCTGGGGCCTCCCTGTCCCCATTGAAGGGAGGTGATTCCAATGAAAATTCTGAACGAACGACGCAAAACGAGCCTGATTGCGTACCTCTATGAGCTGTCCAAGTTGACCGTCGCGGGGATTGTCCTTGCTGGGATTCTCCGAGACAGCCGTGACTGGCTCCTGATCGGGGTCGGGATCACGGTCGCTTTTCTGTTCTTCCTTGCTGCCTTTTACCTTGAAGGCGGCAAGGGGCCATGAACCTTCTTGCTACCGTCAGAAACAGTCGCTAAACTGTAACCAGACGTTAGGAGGAATTATGGACATCCTGATACTGTATGGACTGCTCTTTTTGAGCTTCACCGTCGGCATCATCGTCCACGACAAGATCGTGGACAAGCGGGAACAGAAGAAGTAAACAGCAAGCCGCACCACATAGAAAACAGGTAGAGGGCACCCGCGCAAGCAGGTCAGCCCTTTTTTTGCGCCCAAAAACAACCACCCGGCAGGGAGAATCGTTCCCTCCGGGGGCTTCTCCCTGTCCTCATTTGACAAGGAGAAGAGATGAAATTCACTCTGAGCATTACAACCAGGGACGAGTTCACGGAAGGGCCTGAGGTCGCGGTTGTCGAGATTGACAACCACCTCAAGTCCCGCATCCGGCAGCTTGCCTCGGCAGTAAAAATCCTCAACGTCTATTCGGTCCGGGAGCTCAACGGTTATCCAACCTTCCTGATGCGTGCCCACGATCAGGAAACGGAGAACGGTCCGATCGTCCCTCGCGAACCTGAAGGTGGTTTCGAGGAGATGGCCTGCCGGGCCGAATGTGTGACGTTAAATGTCACGGACTCGGGGTTTTATTGGAACGGGTACGTCAAACATACTGACATCCGTTTCGAGACACAGACCGTCCCTTTGTCAGATCTGGGGATTGCCCCGGAGCCTGCGCATCCGACGGTTGAAACCCTGGAAAAGATCGAGGCGTCCATCTGCACCGGCAGCATCAACGACCCCGCCATACAGCAGGTCGTCTTGCGCGAGGTCAGAAAAACGCTTCTGCAACCCGACGATCCATATCTGGGGATTGTCCTTGAAGGCGGTCTGGTGCAGGCCATCGTCACGGACGCCCCGAAACTGACCGGGAACTGGAAGGTCATGGTCATCGACTACGACACCGACGGTACCGATCCGGAATTGCTTACTCCGGTTCCGCAGGGAGATGGCAGCCTGGCTTCGGCATGGGTTCATGCCGACTACATCACCGAGGCTGAAATCGACCTCAAAGCGGTCTGGGAAAGCCTCAAATGAATGACCAACCCCACCAGCGGGGGGATATTCTTCCCCCGTTGCGGGGATGTTTCCCCCCAGGAGGAAATAGCAATGGTAGCGAAAAAAGCACGTCCGAAAACCGTCCGGGGGGAGACCCTTGAAATGAAATCTCCTTGTGGCAAAATCTTCGTCACGATGAACGACAACCCGGACACCGGGGACCTCATGGAGATCTTCGTGCGGTTCGGAAAATCGGGAACCTGCGCCAGTCTGGTCGCCAACGCTCTGACCATGATTACCTCTTACGGGCTTCGGTCCGGCATGGAGGTGGCCGACGCGATCAAGGGCCTGATCGGCCACGGCTGCCACAAGGCTCCCGTCTTTGATGAAGATGGACAGATCATGTCCTGCGTTGACGCCATCGGCAAGGCCATCCGCATTCATGCCGACCTGGTACCGGAGGAAGAGGCGCAGGACATACATGCAGAAGCACAGGAGGGAGGACAATGAGAAGATTGGTATTTTTGGCTCTTGTGGCCCTTGCTCTGGGCGGCTGCTCGGCAGCTGACCTCCAGCGGGCTGAAACAAACACGTCTTTGGCGGGGTTCGCAAGTCCTTTGGGAGAGGTCGTTCATACTCCCATCTGGATTGCATCGACCATTGCCAATGCGAACACCGGCTCGTCAGACAAAGAGCCGCAGAAAGTAATCGAGGTGAAACCCGACGCCGAGGAGCAGAAACGCATCGAGGAGTATCGGCGGAAAAATCATCTCGATTGACCTTGACCGGACGTAGCGGGGCCTGACAGCCCCGCTGCTGCCTCCGGGTGAAGTCCAGTAGGGCTTCCTGGATTCCCTGTCCACACGCGACGGGGGATGCGGGAAGCCCTACTGGTTTCAACTTCACCCACAAAGGAGGCAATCCATGTCCGTCAGAGTCAGAATCAACAACCGTGAATTTACTCTCTCTTGGGACGAGTTCGAGAAGCTGGTCCTGAGAAAGACCCCGAAGGCTCCGGTGGAAATTCTGAGCATGGGGTAACAGATGCTCCGGGGGCAGATTGCCCCCGGAGATTTTATTGACGGAACTGATGCAAGCCATTCCATAAAATATTTCTTAACGTATGGACCACTTATACCGAAATGGGTATACTCTAGGCAAGGGTGACGAGCGTGGAAAAAAAGGTTGTGTGGATCGGGAGCGCATTAAAGGATCTGCGCCGATTCCCGGAGGGGGTAAGGCAAGTCTTTGGGGCGGCCATTTATTACGCCCAACTGGGAGGAAAACATCCTCAGGCGACTCCCATGAAGGGGCACAAGGGGGCTGGAGTCCTAGAAATTGTTGAGGATCACGACGGGGATACCTACCGTTGCATGTACACCGTGAGATACAGCAACAAGGTTTACGTTCTTCATGCGTTTCAGAAGAAATCAAAAAAGGGTATTGCTACACCGAAGTCAGATCTGGATGTCATAAAAAAACGGCTCAAGGAAGTTCAGATGATGGAAGGAATCTAGCTATGTCAGCTCAAGAAAAGTACATGGAAAGCAGTGGGAATATCTTTAAAGATCTTGGGTTTAAGCAGCCGGAAGAAATGCAAGCCAAGGCCCAGATTGCGTATCACATCTCCCAGATTATCCGGCACCGACATATGACTCAAAAAGAGGCTGCCGCCGAGCTTGGCCTTACTCAGCCGAAGATCTCAAATATTATGGCGGGTCGGCTGGATGGTGTCTCACTTGAAAAACTCATGCTGCTGATGATGAAGCTCAACCGGGATGTCGAGATTGTGATAAAGAAGAAGCCAAGGACTCGGAAGCATGCGCATCTGAATGTTGTTTATGCTTGATGTGTGATTCGTAGATTACCGACAAAGTTTCTCACACGGAACCCCATCTCCGTCCCTGTCCAGACTCGACAGGCCACACCGGTTGAGATAAAACTTCGCCTCCTCGCAACTCGTCATCTCTTTGCAGTACCGCTTCTGCCCGCAACGACTGTCTGAAACGGTGGCGCCAGGGGCTTTTGAATGTTTCGCTCCCCACCCAGCCCCATGCCGCCATTCCCACGGCGGCACCGGATTGGGATCAGACCATAGGCCGCGGCTGGCCGCCCTGGCCGTCTTTTCCAGTTCAAACAACACCGGATCTTTCGCGTACCGGCGATATACCCAGGCGAGGCCAGCTTCGACCAGGCGTTTATTCAGGGTCGATCCGTCATCAAGGACGACTTTTCCAACTGTCCTGCCGTAGCGATCACGAGTGACAACGTCGACCCGGACAGTTTTTCCGCCTACCAGAGCCAGGGCAAACTTCTTGGCAGCCTGACCGAAGGGTTGCCCCGGCTTTTTGGGACCGTGGCTGGTTTCGGGGCAGTCGATTTCCGCCAAGCGGATTTTGACGGCCTTACCGCTATTCAGCACCTGGATTGTGTCGCCGTCGGAGACTTTGACGACTTTTCCGGTGAAGGAAGAGGCGTAACCGAACCCAGGGAAGGATATGAAAAGAAGCAGAAAGAGAATACGCAGCATCACGACTCCTCCTGCTGACAAACCCCTTGGTCCATTCTCTGGATCAGGATCTCCCTCGGCGCAATAAAAGCCAGTTTGGCCAGTGAGCCATTGAATCCACGAAGTTCCATGGTTGTCATGGGGTCCTCAAACAGGACGACCGGGCAGCCTTGGGCCATGGGGATGATTTTTTGTCCGGAAGGCGAAGCCAACTCAATTTCCACCCGGGACCTGGATTGATTGTTCTCGACCAGGGTCACAACAAGATCCTGTCCAACCCGAACAGACTGCCCAACCCGGCGAGACACTACCAGCCCCTTCGCCCGTTGTTTTACCGCAGCATCCATGCTTTTCAGCCTTTCAACCAAAGTCCAACAGCAACTATGACGGTCATGCCGATATATCCGGTTGCCCATGCCTTGCGTCCCACATGCCAGCAGCAGCCAGCCATAACCAAAAAGGGGATAAGAGCCAGAACAACCTGGATTCCGATCTTCTCCCCGGTCGCAAGATGATAAACCAACAGGCCGACAAGAATTGTCCAGGACAGCACAAGGCTGACGAAACCAGCCCGCTTTGCCAGAACCGGCGCATCCGGATCACACCAGTCATCCCATAGCTGCCAGAGATAGCCTGGCCTCACGACATCTTCCCCCTCATTTCTTCAGTTCCACCGGAATCTGCCTTGTATAGCGGGCCTGTCCACGTTCGACAATGTGAGCGTAACCGGCAGAGGTTGAGATATTGCTGTGCCCCAGCGTTTCTTGCACCGCTCTAATATCACGTGTGGCTTGATAGAG
Organism: Geothermobacter hydrogeniphilus; assembly: GCF_002093115.1. Lineage (NCBI taxonomy): Bacteria > Pseudomonadati > Thermodesulfobacteriota > Desulfuromonadia > Desulfuromonadales > Geothermobacteraceae > Geothermobacter > Geothermobacter hydrogeniphilus. The sequence continues at coordinate 122,817 of NZ_NAAD01000006.1, forward strand.
CAATGCCCCACAGGTATGCCGCAAGGCGTGGCAGGAAACCCCACGTCGTTTCAACCCGGCCTTGAGAAGGTAGTGGTCGATGACACAATTCACGCCCTGCCTGGAGATCCGCCCCTCCGGGTGTCCCCCTTTACGGATCTGAACGAAAAGCGGCTCTCCCTGTTCATCCTCGACAACGGAACCGCGAGCTGCCAGGTAGTCGTTCAGGGCCGCTGCCGTGTCTTCACGCGGATAGACGAAGCGATCTTTCCCCTTGCCATGGATCAGCAGACGCATCTCCGCACCGATTCCCTCAATGTCACTGACACACGCCCGGACAATCTCGACCCGTCGCAACCCTTCCAGGGCCATCAAGCCAAGCATCGCCCGGTCGCGCAGCGTCTTGACAGTATTTTTCTTCGGGACCGCCCGGAACAGCAGTTCTGCTTCGCCGGGCGAAAGATACTTCATCTGCTCCTGCTTCGCACGCCGCTCCCTCGGCGCCCTGACACTGGCCGCCGGATTCTTCTCGATCAGCCCCCTGTCCACGGCGGACTGGTAGAATCTACGGATCGTGGTCAGCTTCAGGGAGATCGTTGAAGGCTTCGCGCCGGCATCGACAAGATCCTTCCGCCAGGCTTTGACATCCTCGGCTGTTGCCTGTCCGGGATGGACAGCGTTTTCTCCACACCAGGTCAGCCAGGCGTTGATCTGCCCCTGGTAGGTCTTCAGGGTATCGGCGCAGGCGTCCCCGTTGGCGACATCGAGATTGAGCCAGTCGGCCAGCAGGTCTGTGAAATCTGGCGCGAGGGCCAGGGGCAGGGAGGATTCAACAAGTCCAGTCACGTTGACAATCCTTTTGGAAATGATACTTTGGCACGGAGGCTGTGGGCACCTTATCTGGGCCAGCTAACCACCAGCCTCTTTTTTATTGATTCGTCCATCCAGTCTTTCAGATATCCAGACGGACCCGATACCGTTTCTTGCCGACCACGGCCTCAGAAGGGCCGATCCAACACGCCTCAACCAGCACCCGCTGGCCCCGCTTCTTCGTGTATCGTTCCGACTTCAGCACCCGCCAGTGCCGGCGGCGCTCGTGAGGCCGTCGGGTTCCTTTCTGTCCCGACTCGTCCTTGAGGCCCATCGTTTTCCGGATCTCGTCCGGTTTCAACGGAACAAACCGGGGCCGGTCAGGGCTGCGGGTAATCCGCCCCCGCTTGATCTTTCTGGGTTTCGCAGGAGCCGTCTCAAAGATGAAATACTCCGGGCTGTTGTTGAGCAGCATCAACTCCTCGATGGCGGTTGCGATGTTGCCGATGACGGAACGGGCAGTTTCTTCATGTCCCGGCATCATATGAATTTCATCCGAATCCATCTGGCCCAGAATCTGCCCCTTTCCGTTGATGGCAACAATCCGGTCGACAGTGGCTGCTATCTTGTAATTCTGGTTTCCCCCCGGCAGTTCCATTGAAAACAGGCGACCGAAAGCGAGTTGGTGAAGTCCCTCTTGCCTGGCCAACTGCCGCATCTCCGGTGTTATTGACGATGGAGAGCCTATGAACGCCTCGGGGTCCGAACCCCCGTCCATCGCCATGACCTCGATGAAGGTCCTTGGCGTCGCAAGCCCGACCTGTTTCTCCTCACCGTCGAAGAAGAACGTGCAGGTGGCCCGATCTTCGATGGCAACCTGCGGGAACGGCAGGAAGAAATGATCCAGATCGTCCTGACTGAACATTCCCTGCTCGACCACTTCATGCGCTCTGAAAGGGAACTCGAACAATGCCGTTTTTTCAATCTCCGGCACCAGCCCCGGAATATTCCGCTCCACAAAGCCGGCCAATTTATCGAACAGCATCAGCCCCCCCCCGCAAAGCCTTGACAAGATAAGGATCGACCTCCGGCTGCCGTAGCAACCATTGCCGGTAATCTGCGGGGACATCCGCAATCCGCTTCCCCTTGTGCTTGCCGAAGGGCATGACCTTGGGAATCTTTGCGGCCTCGGAAGCCTGCCAAAGCTCCTCAAAAGTCGAGATGTGAGCCAGCCTGGTCTTCAGCATGGCAGCCAGGACATCCCGGCAGACCAGCACATCGGTCAGGGCGGAGTGGGCTGAACGCAACTTGTCTCGGGCGTTGGGACGATCCAGCAGATAGAGCATTGCCGACAGGGTGTGGGAATCAGCCTCCGGGTAGAGGTCGCGGGCAAGCGCCAGCGTACATATCCTTTTGACGTTCGGGCATCCGGCCACCTTCCAGTCAAAATCAATGTTGTGACCGATGAGATAGTTGACTTCGGCAGGGAGCTTGAAGGTTGAAGAGGGTTCACAATACACCAGGTCCTCATCCATGATGTGGTGAGTCGCCATTGCCCCCAGGCTGATCCGCCCTTCGGGGCGATAACGCTCACAGAACTTACGGCCAACCGGAAGAGCTTTCAGGTCGAGGATTTCGACCCAGGCGGCTTCAATGACTTCGGGGTTGGTCGTATTGGTTGTTTCGGTGTCGAAAATGAACGTTCCCATATCAGTCCTCATCAGCCAGACCTTCCCGGCTCAACAGCCAGGTCCGGAAAAATGGATTGTCGAAATACCATCCATGCTCTGTCTTATGAATCAGACGCAAAGAGGTCAGTCGTGCCAACGCTTGAGTGATTGAGTTGGAATGTCGGACCCCTGCCGCCTCCATGAACATTTTGGACGTGGGCGTTGCCCCGCCCTGGTGGGCAAGTGCCAAAAGCACCCTCAGGTGAATGCTTTTCAGTGTGGCCAGGGCCTGTTCATAGGCTTTCTGTTCTCGGGAATAGATAAGGGCCAAGGCCCGATTCAGGCCATCTCTGTCAATTTCGTCTCCAGCGACAGTGCTGGACCACAACGCTTCGCAAAGCTGCTGAATGTCTCCCGGAAGGTTCTGGCACAACTCAAAACAGGCCCTCATCATGTCTTGGCCAATCGTCCTCCCGCCCTGTTCAAACCTGTCTATAAGCCAGGGAGCGAACTCTTCAAAGGTCAAGGGTCCGAGATGGATCGGAACGGCTGATTTGAAAAAGGCGCTGTTTGGACTTGTGAACAGAAGGTCCATGTCTTGCCGGATGCTTCCCGCAAAGACAAAAGGAATGTCGGCCAAAAACTGAATGCGGCTTCTCATTTGGGCAATGGCTTCTTCTACGGCCCCCTCGATCTTGAGCATGTCCTGGAACTCATCGAAGAAGACAACCGCCGATTTGCGACCAGCGACATCCGCGACAACATCCATGACCGACGGGATGGACTCTGGCGTGAGTTGCCGACCGGGACTGATGCCGATCGTCATCGCACCAGTGATCGGATCGGGGGAAATTGTCGGACGAAGAACCGCAAGGGATTTGAGGAGTTTTTCAAAAAGGCTGCCGGTCTTCTCTTCCAAAGCGAAAACGCCCCGGAGGATCTGCTGTACCAGAGCATCAACGCTCCGGGTTCCCAGGATGTCGATAAACAACACCGGAATGTCTGCTCGGTGAACTGCCTCGAAAACCAGGCTGGTCTTGCCGATCCGACGCTCTCCGACCAGCACGACATTCTGCCCCGCATTGAAAAAGCCCTGGAGATCGGTCAGAAGATCCTGACGACCACAGAAGTTTTTGCCGGAGACAACCCCACCATACCGGAAAGGGATCATTTGTTTCCGCCGCCTCCCCTCATGCGTTTTTGTTACATAATATCATGTAACATGAGACATTGTATCATGCAGACATGTAAAAGCAAGGATTTGCTTAGGATGGACCGGAGCCATTAGTAAACCCGGATTACTTTACAGAAGAGCAATTATGTATAGTAAAAACAGCTATTAGAAACTGGGAGCGAATACCCTTTGGACAACCTGCGGAAGAAGGATAAAACTGCCGTTGTCGCTATCTTTGCTTGGAGCATGGTTAGAGACGGGCCTGTAAAGCAGATTGCGTAAATGGCCCGCTAGCAAACTTACCCATCTTCCTCCCTTCATCACAAGATGTTGTCGAGGAAGATATCTGGTTGTGGGAAACGGAATTCTGTTACCAACACGACATGAAACAGAGCCAAAAATATCGGAACCATTACTATAGATCTTGCAAACTATTACAAAGTAAATTATTTTCACCGTATTTATAATTTTATCTTGTTCGAATAGACTTCGATAAGACGATTTTTTATCTGTGACAATTTTTCATCATCAATCTTAAACAATACTTTAATACCATCATAGGAATTGCTATTTATATATGATGTAAATGTTATCTGCAGAAAAGAACTGTTTATCTCTAATAAACAGTTCTTTGGACATAATTCAATTTCGTCTGATTTATGTTTCAATAAAATCATTGGTTTGTTTTGATTTTTTTGAAACAATAAATATGTTTCAGGACTATTTCTTGATGTGCTAAAATGAATATAACCATAGTCTGTCGTTGCTATGTCGTTTGCTTTAAACTCTAGATTTCCCATTTTCGCCAACTTTCAACCTATATAGAATTCCGGATTAATCATTGACCTACACTACCGATAAAAATAATTATATTAATTTTTCATCAAATACAAGAATAATTGGGCGTATTGATTTGTATACTTCACGGGCAGCAGACGGAACGCCGCCAATGGTACGTATCAATTCATCGATTTCATTTTTTCTATTATTAATTATCGGTTCAAAAATTTTCCTATAAGTAGAAACCCCAATTCCATTTTCAATAACAAGTCCTGCCGAACAAAAAAGATCCAAAAAAAGGTTTATAACAAATGGAATTTTCGAAAGAACGGGAACCATAAATTCTTTTTCCCATAACGCCTGCATACATGTAATGGGGCTTGATAGGTCAAGCACTATTGCATCCAAAACGAATCCAGATATTTTTATCAAATCTTCTTCTCTTGAGAAGAAATCCATAGCATCCCGGTAGTCATCTGGATGGTACTTTAAATGGGGACGCATTATATTACAAAATAAATAATGGAAATATGTATCTTCTATATTATTTTCATAGGACTCCTCCATAGATAGACACCTTAGGAGGCCACTAAGCTGATATGAACGCAAGAGCCAAATGTCGATATCATTGAGACGGCTTTTTCCTATATTTACAAAGCGCAAAAAATCAATTACATTTTGTAGTGATGCATTGAATTGATCGTTTGTGGCATCTAGTAGGAGTTTTTTTATATGTTGTGTAGTACCATTCATTTTCCTAGTTGTGCACCATTTGAGTCAATACACCTGTTTACATTCAATGGATACTACTTAATTTTACACAAGCACCTTGCCAAGCATATATAGTTATCAATCTCAATTTCACTCTATCGTGGCTTATGGTAAGTGTCAAAGAGCATGACCTATTTAATATTTTGAGGTAGGCCCAAATGGAAAATTTTTCTGTAGATCTTCGACGTGTATGACTATTGACAGCCCTAATATTTGCAATGGGCGCTACCCGCATGCATTGCCCTGTTCCCTACATGGAGATACTCCCAGAGATCCCAGATCCGGTGAAAAATGGAGTCGCCATCATGAATCAGCTTATGCGGCTCGATCAAGAGTTCCACCCGTCCTCGAATAACCGCCAGGGCCGCATGGTAATGCTCATGGTCCAGCACACATAAATCCGTCACATCCAGTTGCCATTCACTCCCATTGTAGGCGCTCAACAAAACCTGGGCGGCCGCCCGACTCCCTGACGTGTCCTGCAGGGCAATGGGGACCAACTTTTCGACGGCTCCGGCATATTCCTCGACGGATATTTTCATCAATACGTCCTTTCAGGCGACCTGCGCCTTGCGTTTGTCCTGCCCGAAAAAAATCCCCTCGGCAGCATCAACGAGAGAGGCGTCCCGACGAAGTTCCGCCTGGACCTTCAGAATAGTCCGGCTGGTCGGCGGCACCAGCGACCAGGTTATCTGGTGTTGACTGGCCCGGCTTTTTCCCAATGCGATCCAGCGACTCTCAACCAGGCGGTAAAGGTCTGTCTTCAGGTCGATCCGGCAGGGGCGCTTGAGTTGGTCAAGGATCTCCATCAGTCCTGCCTCGATCTTCTTCTCCCGATCCGCGCCAGACAATGAGCTGCCGGACGGGAAGACGACTCTTTTGACGTGCGTCCTGCCAGCATAGGCCATCTCTGCCCCGACAATCAGGGCGCCTCCCCTCTCCGTCACCGTGAAAATCATCTGCAGCATTATCACCCCCAGAACAGCAGCCAGTTGACTTCATCCGCGAGAAAATCCGCCGACAGAAATCCCCGTCGCCAAGAAAAGTAGACCGCCACGACAACGATCCCAACCGCCATAAAGGTTTCAGTGATTGTGTCGGTGACGTACCACCCCGCCCCGTACCGTTTTCCCGCCGGGCTGAACAGCGGGATGCCGCCCTTGCTCAATCCGTCCTCAGCCAGGTGCAGCAGGCAGCCGATCAGCAGACAGGAAACAATCAGCCAGCCCCACCAAGTCAGAACCTTCACCAGCGGAAGCAGGACGACAATCCCGATGACGTAAGTGAACGGCCAGTGCGTCAGGGTCCGGTGTCTGACCAGTCTCATCTCAAGCAGGTCCGGCAGAATCGAGCCAATCCCGGCGATGAACGCCGGCAGCAGTCGCCCGGTCGCGGCAAAGACGAGGGCGAAGGTGCAGAGCTTGTGGTTCCGCCACTTCATTGGGCATCCTTGTAGTAGGGCTGGTCCCCGGACTCCCGGATAATCACCGGAGCCCGTTCAGGTTCGACAACGGGAGAAAAGAGTCTGGTGGAAACAGTCCTGGTATTGGCGACCACCTTGCCGGCCAGCCCCCGCTCGATGCTCGGACCGGGAGTCACGACCTGGCTGCCAGGCTCTTCCCTGTGGGCTTTCTCCGAAAAGAGCTGCAGGCAGAAAAACCCGATCACCAGCAACCCGGCGACCTTAACCCAGACTGGAACGACTCGTACCATGGTCATGGTTCCTCCACCATTCGATAGCGTCCTCCAGGGAACGGGCGACCAGGTGCGGAATCCCCTGCCCTCTGCAGAAGGTCTGAAACTCTTTCTGCTCCCGGCTCAAGCGTCCGCCCGGAGCCTTGACCTCGATGAATCCGACTCCCACGGCCCTGTGTAGAACGATCAGATCCGGACAACCGGGAAAGCCGAACCGGACGAACCGCTCGTCCGTCTTGAGCGCCCCGGAGTTCAGCCGCTCGCAGCGAACCTTCTGGATGGCGAACCACTCCTGAATCGCCTTCTGGGTCGCGGCCTCGATCTTCCGGTTCTGCCTTCTGACCGGGACCGGCCTAGAGTTGCTGCGCCTGCTGGATTGCCAGGAACGCGGGATCACAAGAACCGGCATCGGTCTCTCCTCGCTGCTTAATGTCTTCAAGAAACTTCTCGCGCATCTCGGGCATGGTCTCCATGACCTTCAGGCACCACTCCTTCAACCTGTTGATGCGGTCCGTTGCGGCCAGGGCCTGAGCGGGGCTTGATTGCCAGACCCTTTGGTCCGAGACAACCTCCATGTGGTGACGGACAACCGAAAGTCCCGTGATCCATTTCTGAGCGATCTCTTCGTTGGTCACTGGGTCCCCTCCTTGCTTTCCGGGAAGAGTTCGAGCTGGTCGGGCGACGGAACGATCCGGTACACGCGCCGCCGCCCTTCCCGGGTCTTGTTATCGAGAATCTTGTCATACAGGCATCTGGCTGCGCCGGAGTCCCACCGGAACCAGGCTTCCACCTGTCCCTTGCGCCCACGCCGGCCAGACTTCTTCTCGACCACGTACCCTTCCGCCAGCCGGATCAGCCGGAGCTGGTACCAGGCATGGCCGGGAGAATCGGCTTCAAGATATGTCTGCAACAGGACCATCGGCGTGCCTCTACTTATATATATGAGTACAGGGGGAACCGGGATTGTCTCGGGAATGCAGTTTTCCAGGGATGAGTGTTTTATTCTGTCACGCTTGCCGGTATGCTGAAGATGCGACCCGGTTGCACACCTCCTTGAAAGATGACGATCCGGAGATATCCATGAAAGCTGAACTGCTCGGCAGGGCCGACCATTTTGACGCCCTGGAGATCCCCCTGTTTCTGGACAAAGTTCCGGCGGGGTTTCCTTCCCCGGCGACAGACTATTGCGAACGCTCCCTGGATCTGAACGAGCTGTGCATCAAGACTCCTGCCGCGACCTATTTCGTGCGGGCACAGGGGGATTCGATGATCGAAGCCGGCATCTTCTCCGGTGACGTGCTGGTGGTTGACCGTTCCCTGGAGGCGAAGCACGGGGATATCGTCATCGCCGAGTTCAACGGCGAACTGACCGTCAAGAAGCTGGAGCTGAAACCGGAAACCCGCCTAGTGCCGATGAACAGCCGGCATGCCCCGGTTCCGATTCCGGAGGGAGCGGAACTGGAAATCTTCGGTGTGGTGACAACCGTCATCCACTCACTGCGGAACCCATGACCATGTTCGCCCTGGTCGACTGCAACAATTTCTACTGCAGCTGCGAGCGCCTGTTCCGCCCGGACCTGAAAAGAGTGCCGGTGGTCGTGCTTTCCAACAACGACGGCTGCATCGTCGCCCGCAGCCAGGAGGCAAAAGACCTTGGCATCAAGATGGGAACACCCCTGTTCAAGGCCCGTAACGAGATAAAGCGGTATGGCATCCGGGTCTTTTCCTCCAATTACACCCTCTACGGTGACATTTCCTCGCGGGTGATGCAGACCCTCGAACAGTTCAGTCCGCGAATGGAAATCTACTCCATCGACGAGGCCTTCCTCGACCTGTCAGGAACCGGTTCCTGGCCTGACTACGGGCAGCAGATCCGGTCAACGGTAAAACGCCACGTCGGCGTCCCGGTGAGCGTCGGCATCGCCCCGACCAAGACCCTGGCGAAACTGGCCAACTATGCGGCCAAGAAGTTCAGGGCGACCCGAGGCGTTGTCGACCTGTCCGACCCGCGCCGACAGCAGCGTCTTCTGGCGCTCACTCCGGTCTCTGAAATCTGGGGAATTGGACGCAATCTTACCCGCACCCTGGAACGGCGCGGGATGAGGACGGCTCTGGATCTGGCGCAGATAAATCCCCGGCAGGCCAAGAGGCTCTCTTCCGTGGTGCTGGAACGCACGGTGCGGGAACTGAATGGGGAGAGCTGCATTGAACTGGACGAGGTGGCCGCGCCGAAACAGCAGATCGTCTGCTCCCGGTCTTTCGGTGAGAAGTTGACCGACTACAGCAAGGTGCGCGAGGCGATCTGCGAATTCACCGCCAGGGCCGCCGAGAAACTGCGCAGGGAAAAGCTTGCAGCCCGTATGGTCAATGTCTTTATCCGCACCAGCCCATTTGACAATGCCGGCCCCAAGTACAGCAATTCAGCGACCGGCACCCTGCCCCAGTCGAGTTCGGACACTCTGGAGATATTGGCGTTGGCGACCCGTCTGTTCGACATGATCTGGAAAGAGGGCTGCCGCTATGCCAAAACCGGAATCATGCTGGGGGATTTCTGCTCACCGGACCGGATTCAGCTCGATCTTTTTGACATGGGACCGGGCCGGAAACGAAGTGACAACCTGATGCGCGTTATTGATACCATCAACCAAGGCGGCCAGGGGAAAGTCTGGTTTGGAGGCCAGCGGCCGCAGAAGAACTGGTTTATGAGGCAGGAGAATCTGTCACCGGCCTATACGACCAAGTGGAACTGCATTCCCGTCGTGAAATGATGGCCATTTTGGGCCTGATTCGCCTGTTTATTCCGCTCACAGGAAGGTGATTTGCCCAAAATGTGAGATTTTTTTGAGAAACCGGGAGTAAAATAGCCCTCTGATTCCATAGCAGTTTCCGGAGGGGGGGGGGACCGAAAATGCTCCTTTGTTTTCTCTTTATTGGAGTTGGTCTGTTGATCGCGGGGGTATGTCTGTGGCTTCTTCTGAAAATGACATCATGATTAACAGTTGCCACAACCTGAAAACGACTTGGCATAAAAGCGGGCACTGTGGCGGGGCCTCCCAATCCGCTCGCGCGGCAACCCCGCATAGCCCTCCCCGTTGGGAACGGGTGGTACGGCCGGGAGAATATCACCGTGTCGCACAGTGCCCGGAGGAATTATAGCAGATTGGGATGAACGACATGATATGTGGTCGATAGCCGTATTGACAACCAAGGAGTTATCCAGATCATGAATATCCAACTCTTTTTCAGGATATCTCGTTAGGATATGAAACGATGTCAGGGATTTAGTCTTAGCAAATGGGAAAATTGTTGGCATGGTGAGCAGATCTGGACAATAACTTATAGGAGAAGATCTTGGCGAACCTATTCTGGAAGACGAAGGAAGGGGTCAAGGCCCTACTGGCCACCCCGTTCAAGACCGAAGATGAATTCGAGAGGACAGTGTTCGGCACATCAGAGCTACTTGAAGACATCTTCCTGCTAAAACGGCAGATACGTGGCGGCAACAAGTCCGGCATCCCGGACATTGTTGGAGTAGACAGCGACGGCAATGTCTGCATTGTCGAAATGAAAAACTGCCCTGTTGATTCCTCCATAATTCCACAGGTCCTGCAATACGCATTCTGGGCAGAAACGAATCCTGACTCCATCAAATCGCTTTGGCTTGAGTGCGATGACCGGCCCGACGACATCTCTGTCACATGGGAGAGCCTACAGGTTCGGATTCTTATCATTGCCCCCTCCATCCTCCGCTCCACGTTGGATCTTGTTGACAAGATCAACTACCCCGTCGATCTGATTGAAGTGAAGCGATGGGTGGAAGGAGATAATGAGATCCTCCTCGTCAACAAGCTGGAGGCCGAACCACGCAAGCCAACCCGCCCCGTCAGCGGCCAAGCCACATACGACGAAGCCTTCTACAAGACGCTTTACAACAACGCAAGCGTTGACCAGTTCCTCAAGTATACGAGAGAGCTTGAGGCGCATGTAAGGAAACAGGGATGGGACTTGGAACTCAAGTTTAACAAGCACTACTGCGGTTTTAAAGCAGGATTCTTCAATGCCTTTGGAATCAAATGGATTGGTTCCAAGACTTTTGCTTTCTTTTTCAAACTACCAGAAAACGAAGCCACGTCTGCTGGCATCCAGATGACACGATATGAAAAGCAATGGAAAGAGGCTGTGTATTATATTGAGCCTGGAAATACAAAGATCTCAACATTTAAGCCACTTTTTACAATGGCATACAAGAAACTGAGCGGAGAATAAAAAGCACCAAACACTTAACAGCCCCCACCGGCCTTCAAGAATAAAAAATACGTTAACAAAATTATCGTTTTTTCATTCCTTGATAAACGGCGATGATGGCACATTTTAATGGCAAAAGATAAATCGATAATACCTTACGGAGATTTTGGTTACACTGTTACCATGATTAAACATGACAAAATCCTCAGTGATGACATTGACAGATTTGGCAAATCCCTCAGAGAGTTTCGCTATCATGAAGGATACAAAGAGGTTCTTTGTCCATATTGGAGACGTTCAGACTATGGAACTGTAAAGTGCGAATATCTAGACGTTGAGGTTATAGATTCAGAGGATTTTAACGCATGGGACAAAATCAAATCTCATTTCAGCATAGATGATCCGAGCAGACTTTTTGAAAGATCACACAGATTGCCAGATGAGATAAAGATTTGTGATTTAAATCTGGAGGAAACATCTGGTCCAACTTAAAAAAAAGACGGGGTGGGTGGCCGGCTACTCCCCACCATATCGGAGACGACAGTTAGTCGCCGCCGCCGCAGGCAACGCCGAAAATTTCCTGCTGTCACCCCGCCTGATGAAAGGACGCTGACCGGGCCGGTCCACAACCTCGATCCACGGACGCCCGGTAGGCGGGGTGGCCCCCGTTGACGCCCATGTTCCTTTCACAATGCGGGAGAAGCCTTCTGCCGGGGCTGATGCACCGCACCAAGGCACGACCCCCAGCCATACGTCCAAAACAGCCGGCAGCCTGACTTCTCCCGCAGAAAAACTCTAATCGAGGAGGCAAGGACCGTCAAGGACGCTACTGTCCTCACTTTTTTCTTTCACCAAACACTTCTTGTTCGCTCACAAGCACCGCATCAACCAGTTTCTCGTTCGGCGGGCCTCCACTGCCAAGTTCCAGGTAGGCACGGATCAAGAGCCGCCAGGCACAAATCGGGACACAAGATCAGTCGGGTTGGGCACAGGCAGCCGTCCTTGTTTTCGGTCTATGCACGGGCTACCACCAGGCCCCGACACCCATTGAGAAAATATGCTGGGTGTCGCAACTGTGAAAGTGGAGTATCCGCCAACCGTTGTAGAGGTATTGCCATGCGCCCTCAGACTCCATCCACAGGGGGCGGGGTCCGGGGAATTCCACTTCACACTAAACAATAGTCAACACCCAAACGCGGACCTCCGGACCAAGAGAACTCTTTTCATCGACCCCAAACATGAGGTAACCATAGTCGGGAATCCAATCCATCATTGTCGCAAGCACCAGATCAAGGTCTTCTGATTTTAGTCTTGAATCACCTTGCAGAAGGGCAAGGCTCAATTTTGCCTGTTCTGGCAACATTCCTTGAGTCGATATATGCTTCAGTGCTGCATCGGTTGCTGTTTTACCTGCGTCTGACCCTACTGCCGTTCCTGTTCCCAAGTATCCAATTTCACCCAATTGCACCCAATCCATCAAGTCGCAATAATCAAGACAGAAAGTACTGCTCTGGACCAGGAGGTCGGTTGTCGTTGTATGGTCGATATCGGTTTCTATACGGCAACTACGGTATCGAATGACCCTCTCGTCACGAGGTATAAAAAGAGGACAGCCAGAACAATTGTAATGCATCATACTAGAATATTCAGGAATATAAACGCCGATAATGGGAGCATTGTGTTCTACGGCGATGGTCGATATAGTTCGTATCATATCATCGTAAATCCCATCATCATCAGTACCAAGTATCAAAAAAATAAAATTACTGTTTATGATTGACGAGATGAGACTGGACGGGCTGGACTCACTGCTTATGAATGAAGAGAGAGGGCTGGACAAGCTGGGCTTGCCGCAAGGACTCTCCCTGTTGAATATTCCGTAGACTTCAATCCGTGCATCCTCCCCCAGAAAAGATGCCATTATTGCCCCTTGTGAACCAATCCCAATCGCAGTAATTTTGCGGTTGTCAGAAACAGGCACAACTAAATAATTGCGCACAAGTATGTGGGGCGGCAGTTGATATTTTTTATTCAGGGAGTGTTTATCGCTACTCGACGAGTTCGAATGGTCCATAAGTTTCATTTGTTCTCCCAGGTTAAATGACAAATCCTTAGGCTTCAGAAGCTGAAAAAATGTTTTGTGGTTTTTGGATGGACAACAAACTCATGGTTTGATGAAAATTATTGCAGCTACCTTCCTTTTCAACACAACTTGAAACCCACGCGTGAACCTACGGTTTCGTTTTTGTTTTCTACTTCCGAACTCAACCATTTAATATATTTGTCAATATCACCACATCTACCCAGCAGTTCCTCCTTTTTGCGTACTACAGCAAAATCCCCGGGGGTAAGACAAGTCAACTTCCCGCCCCATTCCGATCCCAATGGCATTCCAAAAAAGTGACGAAACGCAAGTTCGACCTGTCCTGGCTTCAGGTAGTCAAACCTGCACTTGAAGGTAAAACGGCGCATGGCCGCGGAATCAAGGGCCTCCTTAAGGTTCGTGGTGCAGACGAAGGGAAAAGGGTGCCGCTCCATCCAGGTCAGCATTTCGTTCACCTGACTCACCTCCCAACTTTGTCTGGCTTCCCGACGGCTTGAAAGGAGAGAATCGACCTCATCCAAAATCAGAAAAGAGCCTCTCCGTTGAGCTTTCCGGAACACGTCTGCTATCGCCTTCTCTGTTTCCCCTACGAAAGGACCCAGCAGATCCGAGCCACGAACAACCTGCGGCTCCATCTCCAACTTCCAGGCCAGCCACCTTGCGTATTCAGATTTGCCGGTTCCAGGAGGACCGTAGAGACAAAGTGAAAAGGCCCTTATTCGCTTTTCCGCAAGTTTCTCTGCCAGATCATCCAAATCCATATCTGCATTTACCAGTGCGGCATTGAAACTGCCCTTTCCCCTCCATTCCTTGCTCCTGTCAGTTCCCATCGCCCGAGACAGACCATCCAGAGCGAACGTCAATGCTTCGTGCCCCATCTCAGAGATCTTTGCAAACCGGACAGCATTATGAAGAACTGCAGGAGTGACATCAGTCGAAACCGCCATGGTGAAAGAATCCTGTCTCAGATCCACCCCGTGCCGGTCCAGTAATCGCGACAATATCTTGGTGCTGCTTTTTCCGGGAGGCTTTTCGAACTCAACGACGACCGACATACGACGCAAGATGGATTCATCCAGAAGGTCAATATTGTTGAGGGTCCAAATGGTTGGGACAGGGTTTTCCTCGAAAAGGCGGTTCATAAAGACTTTTGAAATAACCTGCGGCTCGAGCAAGGAGCCGGGCTTGCCGGGCATCAGCAAGTCATCAATTTCATCGAAGAGGAGCAGGACCTGATCTTGCCCACGCATCAGGTTCTGCGCGAGTTGGAGCGCCTGGAGCCGCTCATCCCGGGTCGGCTCAAAGCCATCCTCATCTTTCTCCCCCACCGAATACAACTCAAACCCCAAGTGGGCTGCCAGTGTCTTGCAGAATTCGGTCTTGCCGGTTCCCGGCGCCCCCCAGAGCAGGATATTGACACCGGCCTCGTTGTTACGAACCCCTCTTTCCACAAAAACAGAGAGATAGTCCCGGGTTTTTCCAAGGTGTTCGTAGTCGTCCCAAGCGAGGTTTCCCGTCTGGCATTTTCCCACCAGAAGGGATTTAAGTTTGCCGTGGTTCAGGTGGACGTTCTGCAGACCGACTCTCACGGACCTCGGGATTTTATAGCAACTGGACAGATAGCGCCCATTGTTGGAAGCTGATTTCAACAATCCCTTCTCCAAAAGACCCCCTTGATAGGAGAGCCGTTCCGCGACCTCCTGGCGGTCCAGTCCAGACAGGGCCGCCACAAGGTCTGCGCTGTGGGAGAAGTTTTTGTACAACTCGTCGACCAGGCTTTCGAATGCGTCGTTCGTCTCGTAACGGTAGAAAATCGTAAAAATCTCCATATCTTTCTGGTCCAGCCGAAGGGTGTCGGCAAGAATCCTGATCCTTTCCGTATTGATCGCCTCATCATTCCCTTCATGCCCAATGCCTATATGAAGCAGAGACAGGACGTTGTCCCGTGTCACCAAAAACAACTCCCTTGTGACCTCGCGCTTTTCAACTGCGGCAGGATAGGCTGACAACCTGTTGAAAAGATCGTCATCCCGGACCTCCAGTCCCACTCCTTCACCGTGCTCCCACAGCCATGAGCAGATGATACTCAAGGCACGCCGGTCATTTCTGCGGTACTCCAAGAGGTTTCTCAAATATTGACAAATCCCATGCAGTTTTTCGCTACCCATAGGAGCCTCCCTTTCATCAAGGGAGAGACTATGCTGTCAGCACGACAAAATGCGTCTTGCAAGTCAGACCAAGACCTGTCAATTTTGGCACGACGCAAATCGTCGCGCGGCTTGTTTAGGATTGCTTTCAAGGAGGACGAAATGGCTACCCTTACCCAGTGGCACATATTGAAATGCCTGTCCAAAAGAAAAAAGGGGACAAAGGAGATTCAGGAAGCGCTGCAAAAGGCAGGTATCAGCCTGACTCTGCGGTCGGTCCAACGAAACCTTGAAAAGCTTTCCGAAACCTTTCCGATCACCTCTGACCACAAGAATCCTGCCGGCTGGAAATGGGCCGACGATTGCGACCTATTTGACCTGCCCGTCATGGATATCAGTGCGGCTCTGACGTTGAGGCTTGTCGAACAGCACCTGCTCGACATGCTCCCCGGCAGCTTCGTGGATACGATTCATCCCTACATACGGCGTGCGCACAAACTGCTTGATGAAGCTGCAGGTCAAGGCGTGGGGGAATGGCCGAAGCGGGTTGCGCGCATTTCAAGGCGGCAGAAACTGATACCTCCTGAAATAGAAGCCGAGGTCATGGATGCTGTTTTTCAATCGGTTCTTGAAAGCAGGCAACTGGCTGTCAAATACCAACGACTGGGCGACAGCAACCCCGCCGACCGTATACTTCATCCGCAGGGGCTGGTCTTTGATGAAGGCGTCATCTACCTGGTTGCCACCGCTTGGGGGTACAAAGACGTTCGGCAATTCGCCCTGCACAGAATGGTTGCCGCCAACGTTCTGGAACAAACGGCCAACCAGGTCGAGGGCTTCAGTCTTGAAAAATACATCGCCGAGGGGAACTTCAGCTTCCCTCGATCCGATCGGGACATTCGTCTCAAAATGCGGGTTGGAGCCTGGCTGGGGAAATATCTTGAAGAAAACAGATTGTCCTTGGACCAGCAGATTTCAAAAGAAGGGGATGGATTTCTGGTTGAAGCCTGTGTCCGTGACACCGCTCAGCTTCGCTGGTGGATCTTGGGACTTGGCACTCATGTCGAAGTGCTGGGTCCGGTCCACCTGCGCGAGGCTATCTGGGAGACGATCGAAAAGCTTTACCATACATATGCAGAAGGAGGGGATTCATGCGTCAAGGATTGAGCAAGGGGCTTTATATCAGGGGCAAACAGTGCCCCAAGTCACTCTGGCTCCACAAATTCAAACCCGAACTCAAAGACGAAGTGAGCGAACGTCAAAAAGCGGCCTTTGGTGCAGGGACAGAAGTCGGTGAACTCGCCTGCAACCTATTTCCCGGGGGTGTCATGGTCCCTTTCAAAGGACTTTCGATTGCCGAGCAGGTTACCAGAACCCGACAGGCCATCGCAAATGGAGAGGACACCATTTACGAGGCATCCTTCGAGCATGACGGGATTTTCGTCAAGGTGGACATCTTGCGCCAAAGCGGGGAGGCCTGGGATATCTACGAGGTTAAAGGCTCCACCGAGGTCAAGCCGGTGCATATGGACGATGTCGCCCTGCAGGCTTACGTTCTGCGCAATGCCGGGCTGGACGTTGGGAAAGTCAACCTGGTCCATCTCAACAACAAGTATTGCCGCAGGGGAAACATCGACCCACACGAACTTTTTTCTATTGCTGATCTGACCAAAGGTGCCCTGGAGAAGCAGGAGGAGGTGGCATACGAAGTTCGGCGGCTGCGAGACATGCTGACAGGTGACATGCCTGAGGTGGGGATCGGTCGGCAGTGCAGTTCCCCTTACGATTGTGATTTTCAGGGCTATTGCTGGCAGGACGTTCCCGAAGATTCGGTTTTTGAGTTAAACGGCAGAGGCATCGACCCGTTCGCCTACTACCATCGCGGCATGCGCCGACTCGAGGACTTGCCTCTCGCCGACTTGAACCGCAGGCAGAGACTGCAGGTGGAGCTTCACCTCAGCAAAGGGGAACGGATTAATGCCGCGGAAATCGCAAACTTCCTCGAAGATCTCTGGTATCCGTTGGTCCACCTGGATTTTGAGACATTCATGGCGCCCATTCCCCTGTTTGACAACAGCCGGCCCTACCAGCAAGTCCCCTTTCAATACTCGCTGCACATTCAGCAAGCGCAGAACAGTTCGATCGAACACCGCGAGTATTTGGCCCGGCCCGGAGTCGATCCCCGTCCAGGATTGATTGAAGGGCTGTTGCGGGAGATACCGCAGGATGCCTGCGTCCTCACATACAACATGGCCTTCGAAAAAGGGCGGCTCAAGGAACTCGCCAAGGACTTTCCGGACCATGCGGAGGGCCTCAACGGAATCCTGAGCCGGGTCAGAGATCTCATCGTTCCCTTTCGTAAACGCCATGCCTACCGCTGGCAGCAGCGCGGATCAAGCTCCATCAAGAAGGTCTTGCCGGCCTTCGTTCCAGGCTTGAGCTACAAGGGAATGCCGATTGCTGACGGCGGCATGGCAATGGCCGCCTACCATCTGATGTGCGCCGAGAGGGACCCTGGCAAGCTCGCCGAGATCCGAGAAAATCTTCTCGCCTATTGCAAACTGGACACCGAAGCCATGGTTCAACTCCTCGAACAACTCTATGAGTTGTCACAGGTGTGATGCCCGCTGAACTTAACCACGACCAACCAGGAGAACTGTCATGAACACGCTTGATGCCCCGAATATATTTGATTTTGCCACCGGAGAGCTTTCTCAGGACGCATTTATCTGCTGGCTGCTTAAATGGCTGGATTATGAAGGCGAGAATGACATGAAAAAAGCCGCGAGACTGTTTGTAGCGCTTCTTTTTGAAACCGGAGGACTCGGGCAAGTCCGACCGGACGAGGTTGAAAACCTGCAACTCTTAAAGCAGCAGTACGCCAAAACGGATGTTTTCTTCATCGCTCGGGTAAAGGGGGTGGACACCGGCTTCATCCTTGAGGACAAGGTTCACACCCAGCCCCATTCCAGGCAACTACAACGGTACGAGGAGGAGGTCAGAAAAGGCTATCCGGACCACCCGCTCGCAAAGATTTATTTCAAGACCGGGTATCTCTTTGCAAAAGATCTCCGGGAATGCCATGGGGCTGGGTACGGTATTCTTGGCTACCGTGAAATCTACAATTTCCTCAATAGCGTAGACACCGACGACGTCATCTTCATCTCCTACCGGGACTACATTCGCAGGGAATTCGTCGAAAGGTTCGAAACAGGATTGGCCGCCCTGCAGAAATCGGACGGGCACCTACGACTGAAACAAGACTTCGTCCAATATGAATTTCTGAAGTCTCTGGCAAAAGGGTGCGCCAAAACCATTGGCTCCCCGAGTTTCAGCAATGGAAACAGCACCGGGGGAGAACCTTGGGCACACTATCGTTTTCTTCTGAACGAAGATGTTTTTGGGCCGGGGCACCACGAGCGGATCTGGTATCGGATCGAGCCTCGCAAAGACAAAAGGAGCAATAAACGCTGCTACTGCCTTTCTCTTAAACAGTATGCCGAGCCCCAGACCGAGGAGCAGAAGAAACTGAAGTTAAAAAGGCTGAAACTTTACAAGGATCACTTCGCCAAGGCCAGGAAGGATTCCGGCCTGCGTTTTTCCAAACCCCTTGCAGACCGCACAGGATCCAATTCCAGTGAAATCGGAATCCTGTTCTTCGATGAGGAAACAAACTCCCTTCAGCAAGTCGTCAAGCTGCTGCCACATGTCCATGAAAAGTTTTTTACCTCGGTCCTTAATGACCAAGAGCTCTAAACCAAAGGGCGGCGCCAATTGCCTTGACAGTATTGGCGTCGTCCCTCCCCAAAGCAAAGCAAATTACTGATAATGATGGGCACCGAAAGTCATCCATCAGCCTCCCCTCGATCCGTCTCAAGACACCAATTGAACCCCATCGAATTTTCAAGCCCATCAATGCAAGCCTGTGACTTATTTTGTCACACCCGCATATAAACTATTACCAGAGGGTCCAGAAATTGCGCGATCCACCCTGCTGAAAGCAAAGGCTGGACAGCAGGGTGGCATTTAAGCGTCGTGGTTTTCCAACCAACCTGGAGGTGGGGTATGAGCATTCTGGATTTGATCGGATTGTCGCAGCGTGGATCACAACAAACTCTCTTTGAGGAAGAGCAGCTACGTGTTCTGGGCATCGACCTGGGGACCACCAATTCAACAATTGCCGAAATTGTTTTCGATCCTGACACCGACGATGAACCCGCCGTCAGGTGTCTGCCGGTGGAACAGCCAACTGCCGGAAGAAGCCACTGGAGTCCGCTGGTTCCTTCGCTTCTGGCCCTGCATGACGGTACCAGCATGATTGGTGAAGGTGCCCGGCTGCTTCGTGAGCATGGCCGGGAAGAGCAGCTGGTCGAAAAGGGAAATCTTTTTTCCTGCGTCAAGAACGACATGGGCCTGCAGCGCACCTACCACATGGCCCCGGCCGGCTATCGCAGCGCCGCCGAGATCAGCGGCCACCTTCTCCAGTTCCTCCACGAAGCGGCCATGCAAGAGAAACCCCAGATCCCGGTTCGCACCTCCATCACCGTTCCCGCCTCCTTCCAGGCCGCCCAGCGCGACGACACCATCAAAGCCGCCCGGATGGCCGGTCTGCACCTGGAGGGCGGTGATCTTCTCGATGAACCGATCGCCGCCCTGGTAAGCTACCTGGCCCGAAATGAAGACATTTACGACGTGGCCATGGAAGATCCCATCACCATGCTGGTCTTCGATTTCGGCGGCGGCACCTGTGATGTCGCGGTCATCCATCTGGAACCACATGGTGAATGTTTGAGCTTCTACCCCCAAGCGGTCTCCAGGTACCACCGCCTGGGCGGCCACGATCTTGATCAGGCGATTTTTTATGACGTGCTGCTGCCGCAGATTCTGGAGCAGAACAACCTCTCTCCGTTCGATCTTGATTACGACATCAAGAAGAACATCCTGGAACCAGCCTTCATCGGCATCGCGGAACAGCTCAAAATACGCATCTGTGAAAAGCTCCAGCGCGCGGACAATGTCAAGGCCGACGCCAGACAGATCCAGCCGGATGATTACGAATGCGTCCTCCCCGATGGGCGGACGATTCGCTATGAAAACCCGACCCTGACCGCCGAACAACTCCGCGAAGCTCTCGATCCGTTCCTCGACCCTCACGCCCTTTTTGCCCGTGAAACCGAATACCGTCAGACGCTTTCCATATTCGCGCCGATCATCGACGCTCTTGACCGCTGCGAAATGGAACCGGAGGAGATTACCGCCTGCCTGCTGGTGGGTGGCAGCTCTCTTAACCCGCTGGTCCGGAACGCACTGGAGAACTGGTTTGACAATTCGGTCCTTCTGACCTTCGACAATGAGGACCAGATGCAGCTTGCCGTGGCCGAAGGAGCGGCCATCAATGCCCTCTCCCTGGCTGTCTCCGGCCGGCCTGTGGTACTGCCGGTTTGTCCGGAGGCCATTGCCCTGCGAACCCGGGACGGCGAGCTGGATCTCGTCCCCCGCGGAGCCCAGCTCCCCTGGCCCGAAAGCGACGACTTCCATCACGCCATTGAGCTGAGAATCCCCCAGGCCGAAGACGAGGAGACCAAAACCGTCTCGGTCCGGGTGGAAGTCGTGGCCAAGGAAAAGGGAGCTCAGCGCAGCCTGCTGGGAGAAGTCTGGGAGATCCCGGCCCCGAGGGGACAAGAAGAGAGAGTCGCCCTGGAGTACAGCTTCGACCGGAACCAGGTCCTGAACCTGCGCCTGTCCCACCTGGACCGGGACGATGTTGCGCCCTTTGTCGGTCGGCGCGAACATCCTCTGACTCACGTGGTCAATCCGCAACGGGTCAAACTCAGAATCCGGGAGACCGAAGAAAAACTGCGGACCGGGCAAATCCCGGCCGGGAGAAAACGGGGCACCATCCTGCAACTGGCCGGGGACTGTTCCGAGCTTCGGCAATACGAAAAGGCCCTCGCCCTGCTCGCCGACTATCAACGAAACCAGGGGGAAGGAGACCCCGCCATTCTCAACATGATGGGCATCTATGCCGGCTACATGGGGGATCGCAAAAGCGAGGAAAAATTCTACCGCTTGTGCATCGAGCAGGACGGCACCGACGGGACGCCCTGGTTCAACCTCGCCCTGCTGAAGAGAAAAGAGAAGCTGTACGACGAAGCCCTTGACGCCATCAGGGAAGCAATCGAACTCGAACCGGACTGCGCTCCCTACCTCGTTTTCAAGGCCGGGGTTCTGCAGGACTCGGGGAAAGATTTCGCCGCCAGGGAATTTCTGGCCATGGCGGAACGAACCTTCCCGCCCATGGATGAGCAGTCTTCCTGGGAAATGCACTGGTACGGGATTCTGGCTCGGCAGAAAGGTGACAAGGAATTGCAGGAGGAGATCTCCCGTCACCGCAAAACGCATTCCTCATCCAATACGCACCGGGATATCCCGGATCAGGCGGTCTTTCCCATCTTCGTCGAGGCTGGACAATAAGAATTGAACGAATGGGGGAACAAATGGAGAAAAAAACCCGAAAAACGGGGCGGTATGAACTGGAACAAGAGAAACTTCTGAATGGGTCCAGTCCTCCAGAGTGTGGTACTTATACCCCGCCCGACAGCTACAACTGCCAGGCCATACCGGGCAAGGCCAAGAACGACAATACTTTCGACGAGAACCGGAAAAGCACCAGATCTCTGAACGACTACCTGTTCAGACCATTGGAAATCAGGCTGGATTCCGGTCGGAGAATTGTTCTGCGGAAACTTGAGCAATGGCTGACCTACAGTGGAATGCTGGAGGGCGTGCCCGATTATGACGAGCGGCTTCCGGAACGGGAACGCAAGCGCCTGGAAAAGGCCGGCGGCTGTCCCGTAGTCGTGGTCAATTCCCGGCCTGTGCCCGTTCCAGAGGACATTCAGCTGCCACCTGCAACCAGAGAAAAAATGGTCATCCCCTCGGGGCAAAAGACTCTCTGCACCCTCGGACCGGTGACCTGTTTCGCCCGGTTCCGGTCCAATCAGCCTGTGCATGACGACGACTGCATTTTCTCCGAACTGGCACTGCTCTGGTTTCAGCAAAGCTATGCCATGCCGATCGAGCCTGACATTCTCGACAAAATCAAAGCTGTCGATTGGGATGCTCATGCGCGGGATCTCGATTTTTTATGATTGGAGGATGGTGCAGCCAGGGAAGATTCGAACGTCCTTCCAGTTCCCCCAAACGGCCATTTGAGATTTTTTTGAGACCCCGATGTTATTCTGGCCACCATACTGACCACTACGGTCAAGACAGCGAACCCCTGAACATAAAAAAGAACGAAACCCCATGAGCAAAATCTACATCCCCGCAAAATCCGCCGAGGACTGGAAGCAGTTCCTTGTGGAACCTGACAAGCAATGGAAGCCTGGCTATTCCGCTCACACATTCGCACACTGCTGGCAGGACGCTGACGGATTCCCAACTGAGGTCCAGGATATTTTCCAGGGGACTCCATTGGAGAACCTGGAGATGCTTTTTGGTTTTCCGGAGCATGAAGTCCCCCTCCCCGGCGGCTCCCGGCCCTCACAAAGCGATCTCTGGGTTCTTGCCAAAAAGGATGATGAGCTGGTTTCGATAGCCGTGGAAGGGAAGGTCTCCGAGCCCTTCGGCCCGACCCTCGGAGAATGGTACAAGGATGCGTCCAAGGGGAAGATGGAACGGCTTGCCTACATCCAGGATCAGTTAGGTTTGGACAGCCCGCCACCGATGGGTACCGGTTTCCCGGGCCCGGATTATTAGCCTGTTGCAATATTATTTACTTTTGATCTCCGGAATGCTGCACCGTTTTTTTAAACACAAGAACGTCTTGTTCTTCTGCCTCAACGTTAAACTCAACACGACTTTGAAGAACGATTTCCTCTATGACCTTAGCGCCAAGACCAGATTTTAGTACCTCTTCGAATACTTCCATAAGTCTTGGTATGTTAATAATTTCTTCAACGGATTCTATGTATTTTTTTACAATAGCCTTAATCTGATATTTAGCCTCGGCTTGAGAAGATATTTTAGATAAAATATCCTCTTCTGAATCATTTGTTTTGACAACAAATGTAATAGGGTAACGCTGAACTTTATCAATATCTAAAAAATACTTCCCTGCATCAACAGTTTCTGTTACTTGAAAAAATCTACCAAGTGGCTTCATCACAAAATCAATACCACCGTCATTTGCATTTGTTCTCCCGGTTTTATACAGGACCAAATACTCTTCAAATAATTCATCTGGAGACCAGCCCCAATAAATTCTCTGACCAGAATAGTGCTGCTTCAATACGGCAAAGCTTGCGATTTCAAATACCCGTGCATCAACATTCGGATGAAACAAACCCTTTATAAATTGGATAGCTTTTTCTGGCTCTTCTTCTTGAATATCAATTATATCTTGGCAATATTGCATAAACTCAGAAAAGGCACTTTGTCTTGCTCGTACATATGATTCAATTATTTCAATTATAGATTCAGCAAGATTAAACATCTGTCCATCTACGCTGACAATAATTAATTGTTCATTTATCCAATACCTATTGCTTTCTGAATCACGAATAATCGGCAAATGATCACAAGCTGGAAAATATTTTTTAAACTCCTCATTCAATCTATGGTTCAGAGCATGGTTTTGTAATTTGCCTCCAAAGGGGAGCTCTCTCTGCCTACGAAACAAATCACTAAATTTAGCTCCTTCATAATCAGAATAGTTCCCCCCAATCGCAAAACCTCCATTCAAATAGTCTTCAATAAGCACATAAATAGCGTAATGGTTAGCAAAACCTGCACGTGACTTAGACCCACGATTGGCAGCTTTTGTTTTTATATTCAAATATTGGATAATTTCACTTGATTTAAGTAACTCATCGCCCTTGCCACCAGACTTCATATCAAGAATTTTAATAATTTCATCTGTAAAATCATGCCTAAGAATTGACATTAAACAACCCCTCCGTTATTTCTTCATGTCTTTCCTCTTTTTTCGACCTGCCATTTTTTATCTTAGTATTTTTTTGAGGTTTCCTTAAAACCTCCCCCCGGTATTCTTCATACTCAAGAACACGCCGCAACCCTATCTTCAAGTATTCCTCCTGAGATTCAATACTGATTGTCTTTCTGCCTAATGATTTAGCAACTGCCGCCGCAGTGAACGTCCCCGAAAAAGGATCAAGTACAGTGTCTCCCTCATTACTACTGGCACGAATTATCCTCTCCAATAAAGACTGAGGCTTCTGAGAAGGATGCTCTTCATACTCATCCATTCGATACCGAACCCTTGGAAAATCCCATACATTCCCGGGAACCTTTGTAGTGTTATATGGCTTTGGCACCCCCCCCCTATAATCTATCAACTTCCTTTTTGCACCAGTTTTTGCCTCAACCTTGATGTCATCATGGTTAAAAGTATATTTTTTGGAATTTTTAACACAATGAAGAAGCGGTTCATACATAGAACCAAAATATTTCTTTGCCTGAACACCAGAACTGTCATATGACCAAACTATACGACTCAATATTGTAAGCTTTTTCCTTACATATAAATCAAAATATGGCATTGCCTGGGTACTTGTCATCAAGTACATAGTTCCACAAGGCTTCAAAACTCTTATACATTCATCAATCCATTTGTAGCACCACTCTGCATAATCTTCATCAGAAGGCCAACGGTCTTTAAAATTAGAAAATTTTTTACCGATATTATATGGTGGATCAACGAATATCAAATCTACAGATGAGTCACTAATTTTTTCGTGCAAAACCCCCAAGGCATCTCCAAAGTATATGAGATGATCATCTTTTTGGTATTTTTTCATGCGGTTCTTTCCTCCGGAAAATAAATCAGGGCATCTTATCAAATATCCCTCAAGGTGGAAATCCATATTGCAGAAATAAGCTAACCACATATATTCATTAACATTATCAGCTGCCGCCGAGACCCACATTTCTCCCATTCCTCCTGCTGCTTTTCCTCCCGGTCCAGCTGATCCTCAGCTTTCTCGGCCTGCTCGGCAAAATGATCGCGGTCGGCGCCTGAATCAGGTTGATGAACCCGCGCAGCGATCTGATCAAAGTCTTCGCGGGTGTCCTGCTCTTCTTCTCTTCCCGACTGGAACTCCTTGACCTCCTCCCGCTGTTCTCCCTCTCGAAAACCCTCTCTTGCTCGATCTTCTTGATCTCGTCAAGTGTCTTGATCGTCTCTTGATCTAACGGTCCCACCGGGGAGACTATCCTCTCCGCGTAGCCAGCCTGTTTCCCGTCATTGATGCCTGTCCGCTTACCGTGCTTCCTCGCCACCCAGCGGCTGTTATCCTGTTTAAATTGGCCCTCCAAGTTCTGTCGATCGGCCCGTCACTTATCGATTCAGTTAGCGATCTCCCGGTCAAGGTCCGTCATGCGATCCTGATCGAACTGTAGCTTTCTGGACGCTTTGATGTCCTCGGCAAATTGGTCCCGTGACTGGGTACGAAAAATTTTGAGCGGTTCACAGAGGGGGGGGGGGATTTCAAATGACTCCTGGAACTGTCAATCTCTGATTGTCCCCGGCAAAACCAAGGGATTACCTTTGTATTTATAGACCTGATTGATATGCTTTTTATTCTTTTATTCTTATAAATCTGCCGCAAATCCACTGACCGCAGGCGGTCTTTGCCGTGGATTTTTCCGAGATTAGCGATGAGTGCGTGGCTGTGTAAATCGGGTTCTTTTTCCCGGTTCAAAGAATGATTAATCGACAGGCAAAGGATGCCTTCTGTCGGGTAGTAAATATCCCCCGGCCAAGCCGGGGGTACCAAGCGGCCTGGCGTTCCGACAAAGCTGCAGAATCTCATCAAACGCAACCTCAGGTTTCTGAACTGAGTCTGTCTCGCGACGAGGCCAAACGAATAAATAACCCAACTAGGCAGACATTTTGCGATAATGCTCGTCACTCAAGTTACCAGCTATGAATCGGAGGGACCATGGAAACCCTACTGCGCCACTGGCAGATGCTGCGCCTGATTCCCCGTTACCCGCGCCGCATCAGCACGTCCGAACTTGAGCAGCACCTCGCCGATCGTGGTTACACAACCACCCGACGCACCATACAGCGCGACCTCGACAAGTTTTCCCGAGAATTCCCCCTGGTCAATGATGGCCACAAACCCTCCGGCTGGTCTTGGCAGCAGGATGCCGAGGTGTTCGATGTCCCAGGCATGGACAGTAGCGCGGCTCTCACCCTGCGGATGGTCGAATCCTTCATACTTCGTATGCTTCCCGGCCAGTGCGTCCGTAGCCTGGACGGACATTTCAAACGCGCAACGACAATTCTGGATGAACTATCAGATAGTGGCCACAGTCGCTGGCCAGAGAAAGTGAAACTGGTTTCGAGAACCCAGCCGCTGCTGCCGCCCGATATCCGGGAACAGGTGTTGGATGTCGTGACAGAGGCCCTGTTTCGCGACCGCTGTTTCAACGGCAGTTACCGGGCGGCGGTCGACAACCGGGAGAAGCAGATGCTGTTCCATCCCCTGGGACTGGTCTTCTCCGACGCGGTCATCTACCTGGTGGCCCGGATCGACGGCTACGCGGATGTCCGCCACTACGCCCTGCACCGCTTCATCTCGGCGGAACTGCTGGAACAGCCTGTCGAACGACCGGACGGGTTCGATCTCGACCGGCATATCCGTGCCGGCCGCTTCGAGTGGCCGATCGAGGAAGGCAGAAGCATCCGGCTACGTGCCCGCTTCGACGCGGAGATTTCCCGGCATCTCGAAGAGCGCCGCCTGAGCGAAGACCAGGCCATCACCGCTGACGGGGACGACCGGATCCTTCTCGAAGCAACCGTTCTCGACAGCCACCAGTTGCGCTGGTGGCTGCTCGGGTTTGGTGACCAGGTCGAAGTTCTCGAACCGCAAACGCTGCGCCGGGAGTTCCAGAAGATTTCACAGCGGCTTTGCAACATCTATCAATAATCTTTGAAATGCCCCACACTCCAGACATTCCAATTACCAACCAATGCGACACCAATTGTCGCACCAATCCAGTATAAATGACCTCGAAGGCCCCTTCTTTCTTGCCCGGAGGTCATCAGATGAACAAGATTGCCTGGGAAAAACACTTTGAAGTGGATCGGATCCGCTTCAGCCTGAGCATCGACAAGAGCCACAAGATCACCT